>JACPPP010000040.1 GCA_016190935.1 Armatimonadota bacterium
GCCGTGTGCGGGAGAACCGCACGCACGGTTCGGAGGGAGGGGAGACCGGGTAACCGGCCTTCCCTACCCCTATCATGGGTAGATATCGCACCCGATCATGGGGCCATCAGATACCGCCAGAGGCGCCGCACGGGGACGTGCGGCCTACCGGGCCCGGCGCGAGACGGGCCGGGCCATTTGGACTGACTGCGCGCAAAAGGTGTGACTGCGCTAGAAGGAGGAAACATTACGAGAAGCGAATAAGTCATGAAACGTAGCCGTCAAACTGTAGTCTCCGGAGGCGGAATTATGACAGTAAAAGCCTGTTTCTTTCATCTCTGGGTCTCTGCTCTCGCCGCCGCCCTTGCGGTTCCTTGTCTTGCGCTGCGGCCGGTTGCCAATGTCGGGTTCGACAGCATCGTAAAGCAGGGGGTCTGGGCCCCAGTCTCCGTGGAGCTTGCCAATCAGTCTGACTCCACCGTAAACGGAATCCTCGTAGTTGATCAGCCCGAATATTCCGGCAGAGATGCGGCCCTGTGCGCGGCTGCCGTCACC
Organism: Armatimonadota bacterium; assembly: GCA_016190935.1. Taxonomy (GTDB): domain Bacteria; phylum Armatimonadota; class UBA5829; order UBA5829; family DTLH01; genus JACPPP01. Next base: position 535 of record JACPPP010000040.1, read on the forward strand.
CTTCCGAGCAAGTCGAAGAAGCTCTACCATCTCTACTTCAAGCCCGGCGAGTACGGCGAAACGGTGGTTGTGCGTCTCGTGAGGGAACGCGGCGCTCCCGACACGAGGAGGGTTCGCATCACAAACGCCGACAGAGTGGACAAGCTCATAATCACGGTGGGAGACAGATCGAACAGGCTGAGCTTCCTTTCCGGTGAGAGAATTCCGGTGACTGTCGCGCCGTCCTCAGCCCCTTACTACAGGTCCAGAGCCACTCCCGTAGAGGCCGCGGTCTATCCGGGCGCAGTCGCGCCGAATGATCTTCCAGACCGACCTGCGGCGTACGAATCGATTGATATGCTCATTGTAACGGGTGACATTGCCGCTTCTGCTAGTCCGAAGGCGCTTCAGGCGATCAGCATGTGGGTCGCGTCCGGCGGCCAGTTAGTTGTCTCCGTAGGCCCGGACTACCGCAAATGCCAGAACGATTTCTTCGATGAACTACTGCCGGTTGAGCTGTCCGGCACGGCGGACCTGGCTGGGATGTCATCGCTTACAAAGCTGGGTAAGCAACCCTTTCCAAGAAGCGCCGTCGCGGTTGCGGAAAGCTCGCCGAAAGACGGAATCGCCAAAGTCCTGGCGTCTGAGAACGCTGTGCCGCTCGTGGTCACGAGGAACTACGGCGCCGGAACCGTTGTCTTCCTCGCCTTCGACTACCGTTCCTCTCCTTTCAGAGACTGGAACGGGCAAACAGAGTTCTGGAAGATCCTGCTCAAATCAGGTTGCGGCGTCCCCCTGGTGAGAACCGCTGCTGGTTTCTATTCGGAACCATACAATTCACCACCTGACCAACTGCCGGCGATGGCGGGGGTCGTGGAGGCCAATCCTTCCATAGGAACGCCGTCGGTCGGCACTATCGTCTTCTTCCTGGCAGCCTATCTAATCGTCCTGGTTCCTGTGAATTACTTCGTCCTGGCGAAAAAGAAACGGCTTGAACTTGCCTGGGTGACGACGCCTGCGATTGTTATACTCTTTACACTTGGAGCCTACGGGATCGGCTATACGACGAAAGGCAGCAGTCTCCAACTGCAGCAGGCGACGTTTGTCGAGGGATCGAGCAGTTCGCGTTACGCAAGGCTGGTAACCTGCGCCTCTTTATTCTCTCCAGCCCGAAGAAGCTACAGGGTGGAGTTGACCGACCCTCTGGCAGTCTGCCAGACTATTGCTTCGTCCAAATCGGAGCCGCTGCCGCCCGCGCTGCTCGGCGAAACGACGGTCATGGAGAAAGTTCCCATGGCAATGTGGTCGTCGCGGGCGTTTGAGTCCGTTAGCGCAACCGACCTTGGTGGGTACATTACCTCAGACCTTACTCTCGACGGCGACAAGCTGACCGGTGAGGTCCGAAACCAGACCGGCGCGCTTTTGATGGAAGCCTCGGTTGTATACGGCGATCGCAAGTATTCGCTGAGGGACCTGGGAAGAGGGGCCTCGGCCAAGCTCGGCGCGCCGGAGGTTATGCCCTACATACCGCAGGCGCCGGGCAGTCCGGGCTATCCGGGTTACTACCCGGGACGCCGACGTTACGGGCCGGGACAGCAGAAGGCGGTTCCAGACGCGCTGCACGAATTTGCGCTTCAGCGCGCGCGCGCCGCGGGTGCGCCCGTGCTGGTTGCGAAAGCCCGGACGCTTGAAGGAGCCTTTAGAGTTCGCGGCGCATCGTCCGTATCCGCGACCTGCTGCGCTTTCCGGCTGGATTATAAGGTCGGAAAGAAGTTCGCTGTCAGCGCCGATGCCATCAAGGGCACGGTTGTGCAGTGTGAAAACGGACAAGTGACGCTCAGCCCGTCCAGTGGACAGATCAGTCTGAGCTTCTGGGGCGGACAGAACCATGCCATAGTTGCGTTCGAGATTCCTGTTCCTGCTGATGGTGAAGTGACCGGGCTGAAGCTCGAGGGCAGCGGCAGCGGCACAGTTCAGATCTATAACTGTGCGACGAACAAGTGGGAGGACATACAGTTTGGACAGAGTCTTGCAGCGGGCGCGGCTCAGTATGTGAACTTGTCCAACGAAGCCAGAGTCAAAGTGAAGGCCACCGGTTCGAACTCGCGCTCAATTTCCGTGGGATTGTCGGCAGAAGGCAGGAGGAAGTGAGGGGCGGATATGCTTGAAATTCAGAATCTGACAAAAGTCTATGGGAAGCTCACTGCTGTGGATGACCTCAGCCTGCGACTCGACGGCGGCGGTATAATGGGGTTCATCGGGCCGAACGGCGCGGGGAAAACGACCACCATCAGGGTAGTCGCCACCCTGCTCAAGCCGACCTCCGGAACAGCCTTTGTCGATGGGATCGACGTTGTGCTGCACCCGGAGGAAATAAGGCCGCTGATCGGCTATATGCCCGACTTCTTCGGCCTCTACGATAACGTCAAGGTCTGGGAGTATCTGGACTTCTTCGCAGCCGCCTACCGCATTCCGAAGTCGAAGAGAAGGAGCACGATTGACGACGTGCTGGAGCTTACCGACCTGGCCGGCAAATGGGACTCGTTTGTCTCGGAGCTTTCGAGAGGAATGCAGCAGCGGCTGTGTCTGGCCAAGACTCTGCTGCACGATCCCAAACTGCTGCTGCTCGATGAGCCGGCATCCGGGCTTGACCCGCGCGCGAGGATCGAGATAAAGGAACTGCTGAAAGAGCTCGGCAATATGGGCAAGACCATCCTCATATCCTCGCACATCCTCCCAGAGCTTGCCGACTTCTGCAACAAGGTAGCCATCATCGAGCAAGGAAAGCTCGTTGTGAGCGGTGATGTCGAAGAGATTATGGAGCAGTGCCGGGGCGGGGTAGTGCTCAAGATCGGGCTGATAGACCGGCACGAGGAGGCCATCCTGTTCCTCCAGGGGCTGGAGACTGTCGGCGAGGTAAAGACCGAGAACGGGCTTGTGGCGGCGAGCTACACGGGTAAGCCCGGAGAGCAGCACTCCGTGCTCGAAGCCCTGGCAACCAACGGCTTTAAGGTGAAGTCGTTCGTGGAGGCGGAGGTCGACCTTGAGGATATATTCCTGAAGGTCACCCGTGGTGCAGTGGCATGATTTTTGCTGCTCGGCTGAAGAAGAGGAGATCATAAGTAATGAGCATTGCACAGGGCGCGCGCGAGCGTGTGATAACGACAATCGGCGAATCGGTCGTCGATAACCCTGTCATGGCCAAAGAGCTGAGGACCCGGATGAGGGGATATAAGGCGTTCATCACAATGGGCGGCTACACCCTTCTACTGTCGGGAGCGCTGTTCATAGCGTATATCAGCGTGTGGGTTATGTATGGCTCGGCGGCCGGCGGCGGCTGGATTGCCAACCAGAGAATCGGGCAGCAGCTTTTCGCTACGCTCACCTGGACGCAGGTGGCACTTCTCACTTTGATTGCTCCCTCACTCACTTCCGGCCTGATAAGCCAGGAGATATCCAGAAAGACCATGGAGATGCTTGCGCTCACACGGCTTACGGCAGGAAAGATCGTTGTCGGGAACCACCTGGCGGGATTGCTTTATATGCTTATGCTGCTGGTTTGTTCGCTGCCCCTTGCCGGTGTCAGCTTCATGTTCGGCGGTATCTCCCCGGCGGAGGTCGTGGTGACATACGCCCTGTTGGCAAGCTATGCCTTCTTGCTCTGTGCGGTCGGTGTCTTCTGGTCATCGTTTTTTTCGAGAACGGCCGCCGCGTCGGGCATAAGCCAAATTACCGCAATTGGCATATTTCTTGCAACATTATCAGTGGGGGGAGCCGGACTCATAAGTATGATGTACCGCTCCGGAACAAACGACCCGTTCTCATTGGCTCTGCTGAATCCGGGCTGGGCGCCGTATGGCGCGCTCTTGACCGGGCCCGTAAGCGGCATCAGGATTCCTATCGCGCTTGCCGCCTTTGTCTTGCACAGCATGTCGGGCTTGCTGCTTCTGCTGGTGGCTTCGACGCACGTGCGGTATCAGAGGGTGAACAGGGCGCTCTCAATACGGGCGCTGTTTCTTATTACGACGTTGCTCTTTATCTGGCTCGGACTTGGAGGGTTTCTCGAAACTGTCGCGGGGCGTTCTCCAGCCCTGGCGGACCTGGCAGTATTTGGTTCAATGGTTATGGTGGCAGCCTGTCTTATGGCGGCCGGATTCGCGACGGGAGAGCCCACCGGACAGAGGAGGTATTTGTCCATTCGGAGCGCTTTTCGGAACAATCTTTCTGGTGGGTTTGTCTTTACCCTTCTGTGGGCGCTGGCGGCCTATGCGGCAATGGGGTTCTGCTTCGTGGCTGCAACGAACAATCCGACCGGCGCCGGGTTCTGGCTTGCCTACCTCAAGATAGGGCTTGTAACGCTTACAGTCGTGGCAGGGGTCTCTGCCGTGGGCGTGCTCGCATCGTCTATCGCAAAGTCCCGAGGCGTTGCAGCAGCGACGGTCATTTTGTGTACTGTTCTGCTGTTTCTTGGCTACGTCCTGGTGCTGAATTGCTATCAGCCCGGTTTTTCGAACCCGCATTCTCCCGTGTGGAACCTGGCGGTTCTCTGGCCGATGACGCCTGTGACCTACCTTGCCGAGGGATGGAGCCGGGCGTGGCCGAAGACCTCCCTCCCGCTCGGCGCAAGCTGGCTCTTCGTAAGCTGTATTTACACGGTTGCCTGCCTGATCGCGCTGAACCTTGCTCCACGCGCTGCAGAGAAGTTTGGAGGGGTCAGGGAGGAATAGTGTATACTGAAAGTGTGTGCAAAACGGAGAACTTATTAATTACGAAAATAGGTCTTGCCCGGATAAAACATGGATGCCAACGTAATATCTCCTGAACCGTGGAGACGGGGAAAATGGGGAAGCGAGGAATCCGGAACTCCCCGTCTCAGATCATTCCCCTCTTCCCCGGTTCTGGTATAATGCCTTTGGACGTGCATCACTCGAAACCATGATATGAAAGAAGTCCAGGATGACATGATTGCTCATAACTCATAACTCACAACTCATAACTCACAACTAAACATAATGGGCTGCTGAAGCAAAGAAAAGCGAGCCTGAAGTGAAGGGAGAAAAACATGCTGAAGATGGTAGTGACCATACTACTTTGCGCCTCAACTGTGGCGCTTGCCGAGGAACTCCCCCTTTGGGGAGGTGGCAAACCGGTGTGTACCGAGCCAGAATATCAAGCAATCCCTGTGGTAGTCAGTGACGGCCAGGGCGGAGCCATCATAGCCTGGGTCGACTACAGGAACGGCAACTATGATCCTTATATGGGCTGGGCCAACGGGGATATCTACGCCCAGCGAGTCGACTCTAATGGGAACCAGCTCTGGCAGAACAACGGAGTAGCCGTTTGCATTGCTTCAGGCGAACAATACGGCATACAGATAGCACCAGATGGGTCCGGTGGCGCCATCATAGCCTGGAACGATTCCCGGGGAGGCGGAGGCGACGTCTACGCTCAGAGGATCTCACCCTCCGGGACGGCCTTGTGGACACAAAATGGGCTCCAGATCTGCGCTGCATCCGGAAGTCAGTACTCGCTCTCTCTCGCTGTCGATTCATCGGGAGGCGCTGCGTTTGCCTGGAGCGATAGCCGAAGAGGTCTTGGCTACGTAGACATCTACGCACAGTACATCAGCCCGTCGGGAACCCCGGCCTGGACGGCAAACGGCGTGCCGGTGTGCACAGCCTCCAGCGGAACCATCTTCGGCAACGGCCCGGCTGAAGGTCCTCAAATAATCTCCGATGGAGCGGGCGGCTGGGTAATCGCCTGGTACGACTACCGCAACGGCACGTGGGACCCCATTGACCGCAAGTGGACGGAGTGCGACATCTACACTCAGAAGCTTACGTCCAGCGGATCACGTGCGTGGACGGTTAACGGAGTGCTCATTTGCAATGCAATCGGTGACCAGTACATGCCTGTATTGGTCTCAGACGGCGCGGGTGGCGCCATAGTTGCCTGGAACGATGTCAGGGTCGCGTTTGACACCGACATCTACGCTCAGAGGATCATATCTGCAGGATCGCCTGCGTGGGCGGCGAACGGTGTGCCTGTGGCGATGGATATGTTCGACCAGCTTCTCCCTGCTATAGTGACGGACGGCGCGGGAGGGGCTGTGATCGCCTGGGAAGATTATCGGACGGACATAGACGGCGACATCTACGCGCAAAGGATCGCTCCCTCGGGCAACCTGCTCTGGGAACCCGGCGGAACGATGGTTGCGATGTCTTTTGGCAGGGTAGAATACGCTGTTAAAGCGGCGAGGGACCCGTCAAACGGAGATATAATTGTAGTGTGGAGTTCCTGGCAGGAAAGCACTAAGGTCGACGTTTTTGCTCAACGGCTTACTCTGTCGGGAAACAGAGTCTGGGGCGACGAGGGAACGGCGGCATGTGACTGGCCTGCAAACCAGCAGAACCCTGCTGTGACAGTCGGCTCCACCGGCCCAATCGTCGTTTGGGACGATGACCGTACTTACGTGCCGGGGACGCCGAAGTATCTCGCGGACATCTACGTGCAGCGGTTTGGTGCTCCTTCGTCTGTGGACCAGATCAGCGAGGCGAGGCTGGCTTCCGACGGGACACCAGTGATACTGACAGACAAGGTAGTGACAGCCGCATTCCCTGATTTCTTCTACATAGAAGAGAGTGACAGATCGTCGGGGATAAAGGTTGTGGGCACAGGTCCGGGGCAGGGTCGCCTGGCCCAGCTTGAAGGAGTTCTAGAGACGGCGGACAGTGAGCGACAGATCAGACTGACTGCCGCTGCGGCGGACCGCGGACCTGGAGTCGTTCCCAAGCCACTGGCTATGCCCAACCGAAGCGTCGGCGGATCCTCTGTAAAAGTAGGAGATGAAGTCCGCGTGCCCGGTGTCGGCGGGCCGGGGCTGAACAATATCGGCCTGCTTGTTACCGTCTTCGGAAGAGTCGGGTTCATCAGCGACTACTACCACTGGGATGGCCCGCATTTCTACATCGACGACGGTTCCGGGCTTTCCGACGGCTCCGGCAACACCGGGCTGCGCATTATATGGAACGGATCGAACCTTAACGGCAGTCCGTTCGTCAAAGTAACGGGAATCGCGTCCTGTGTCGTTCCATACGGGATGACAACGCCTGTGCCTGTCATAAGACCGAGGAGCGATTCAGATATAGTAATACAAATTGCTGCTATTGGACCCTAATGGGATTATCTCTTTCACGAAGAAAATTAGAAACTAGAGAAAAGCGGCATTTGGTATGAGATTTCTTTAACCGGGGGAAAGAAAATGAGGGGAAAAAGCTACGGCTTTACTCTGCTTGAGCTACTGGTTATTATCGCCATAATCGCGATACTGGCGGCGATCATCCTGCCGGTCTTTGCGCTTGTGAAGGACACGTCCCGCCGGACCGTGTGCACGAGCAACTTGAGGCAAATATCGAACGCTATCCTCCAGTATGCGGGTGACAACGGGAACAGACTCCCACTGTGGACCATCGATGGCGTCTGGCAGTGGGACGAGGCCATTTATGGCTATGTCAAGAACAAGAATGCGTTCACTTGCCCGAACAACAGCGCGAAGGTCAGGGCGCCGCAGGGGATGGTCATAAGAGCCTTTGCGCTGCCAAAAAACGTGTCCGGGATCAGCCTGGCCGAGATACCCAGGCCGACGCTCACGGTGATGCTCTTCGAAAAGGGAAGCCAGCCCGTCTTCTCATGGGGAGATGCGACGGGAGAGATGTTCTATCAAATCTGGAACGTCTCCTACAATCCCAGTTACTACCCTCATGAGCGAGCGAAGAATTTCAGCTTCATCGACGGACACGTCAGGATGTTCAGGCTGGGGTCGGGCCCTTTTATGTACCAGTTCGACCGCAGGTATGCGAAGGGCTACTGTGGCAACCTGAAGGGGTTCGACATAAGCAATGACTCAGAGCCGGGCGCCAACCTTCCGCGCTAGCTGGTAGTCTTGCTGCGAAAAAAGCCGTTGTCACACTTAAGAAACTGAATCCCCTGAACTTGATTCGATGTCGGCACGACATTGGTATGTCGTGCTGAAGAAGAAGTGTCAGTTGACATCAAGGTCCCTTCAGAGAGACTGTTTCTTGAGGTTGTCAGTCTCTTTTCTAAGATCATCAATTTCCTTCTTCAAGTCCATCATTTTTAACTCGCGTCCGATAGTCAATCTTTGGATTTTCTCAATTTCAGCCAACCGCTCCAATCCTTGCCGATGTTGCTCAGCTAATTCCTTCTCAATCCTCTTGCGTTCGGCCATCTCTTCACCCAACACCTTGTTGGCCATGGCGAGTTCTGTTGTACGCTCCTGAACTCGTTTCTCCAACTCGTCATACGACTTTCGGAGTGAGTCCTGCACCTTCTTTAAGTCCTCCATCAACCAGGTAGAGATGGCTGTTTGTGACATCAGTAGTTCCATAATCTGCGTCTTTCTAGGTGTGAAGACGGAATCCGCCAGACGGTTTTCCAGGAAAAGTATCCCCATCATTTTCGACATCTTGAACACCGGCATACACAGTACCGAGCGAAGCTGGGTGTCTTGGACTTCCTGATTATCTTTGAACATCCCTTCCTGACAGGCATTGGCAAGGACAACTGTCTCTCCCGTCCGGTACACATAACGGACGATTGCTTTGCAGATGCCTTCGGAATCCTCAAGTCTTCTGGTCAACGCCTGCTCAACCTGCGTTTCAAGGCCGTTACTCTCCGCACACACGTAAAGACCTTCATCGTTTCCGATCAGAAGATAGGCGTTTTGAGCGCCGGAGCTCTCAATGATTATTTTCATGATCTTTTTGAGCAGGATCTCATGCTCTATCTCGTCCGAGATAACGAGGGATGACTTCATGAGATATTCAACATCAAGGTTAGGCAGAGTAGATGAAAGAGAGGAGGAAGAAAGCTCTGCCTCGAAGCACTGGTAAAAGGTCTGCTCTTCTTCGAAACAATCAGGGTGTCTGTCGAGAAGACTGATCTCTTTTCGTTCCGCACGGCATTTCCTGTACAGGCGCGCCGCCTCAACAAAATATGGTCGTTTGGGGCCATGCCCGGCCTGAACCATTAATTCGCCGAGGCATTCGTTGAGATGCCCCTCCAGAAACGTGTAATCTTCTTCGTACGCAGTATTTATTGCATCGAGGTAAAGACCCCGAGCCTCTTTAAAGTCGCCAGTGACTCTTTCAAGCTCGGCATAAAGAAAGGCAAGATAGGGCTTCAGCAGAGGTCCAAGCGAAGCCCATTGTTCGATCTTTTTGATAATGGGATGGATCTCCGCCAGCAATTCATCTTTACTTCGATGGCCTACTCCTTTCTCATAGAGCTTAAGCGCGTTCAATACCAGGAAGACGTGCCACTGTCTCTTCAGTACGTTGTCTGTAAGACCTGTCAGGTACCGCCGGACTCCGATCAGGTATTCCTGGGCTTTTTCATACTCTCCAAAATAATAATGCGCCAGGCCTATGTGGACATAATAGCTTCCCGCTGAGGCAACGTGATTGTCTGCCTCCCATTGCTTCAGCTTTTCGTCCATAGACACCGGTAAATAGTCCTTCTTCATAGGATCGATCCAGCCCGCCTGCATTGCTTCCGCAAGGCCTACGGAGAAGGACAGATGATACCTGTTGGAGAATTGAAGACATTCAGCAGCATAGTCTTCGATTACAGATAGGTCCGCTCCTTGAACTTGAAGGTTCCACATCAGGGGACCGTATGAAAGGCCCGCGTTGTACAGGTCGCCGCAGTTCTTACCGCACTGGATGGACTTTTGACAGTAATCCACGATAACCCGTGGCCGACTTCTGGAGTGCATATTGCACCAGACGATCCCGTTCATGCCGCGGGTGGCTCCGAAGGTGTTCGGGTACTTGGCGGACAGGTCACGGGCAAGGTCCTCATATCTAAATGCCTGCTCGAGTTCCTCCTGTTCTCCGAGATGAAGCCCCATGATGCTGAACGAGTAGATCACGGATTCATCCATACCTCCAGACAGGCAGTTCTGCGTAGACTGCGCAGCCGAAAGATAAAGTTGTGGAACGAGGCCGGACATATAAAGGTCTGGAATAAGCTCACTATAGAAGGCAAGCTCGATCTTGCTCTTCCTATCTGTGGTAAACGGCATGTTCAGGATAGTTTCCCATACGTCGAAATCCTTTGAAGCGATCTCAGCCATCAACTCGGCCCTTCGCCTGTCCGCCTCCTTTGGGTCGTCCGGGATGGCCTTGCCGAAATAGGCAAGACCTCGGTTGGCCGTTTCGATAGCCTTGATAAAATTACCTATGGATGAGAGCGACGTTGTCTGTTCGGCCAGACACTCCGCCTTGTCTAGGTCGGTCTTGGCACAGTCCAGGAGATAATTGAGCAGTCGTTCTGAACTCTCATAATTCCCACACATGAGTTCTGTCTTTGCTGCCTTCTGGAATACCTTGAAAGTGCGCTCATAGTGATCGTCATCCCAGCAGTCATCCGGCAGTAGTTCCCTGCTGATATTGAAGTACTCATTTGCCGCTTCTGTAGCCAGAGAGCTAAGCGCTTTATTGCCAGCATGATAATTAAGATCCGAGAGTAAATAGGCCGTTTTTTTGTCCGGCTCCTCTTCCCGTCCCAGATTAAGGTGCGAGACGATGGTGAACAGGTTATCAAGTTTTTCGGCTTCGATGGGAAGGGATTTCAAATCCCTTCCCGGCATGACAGTGGCAAGGAGGTGATCTCCAATTTGTCGGTGTATCTCACGGCGCCTTTCGGGCGGAATTGTGGATAATGCCGCTTCTTGGACCTTGTCGTGGATAAACTGCAACTGGTTCTTGCTTTCTATCAGCAGTCCCTGTCCGAGCGCCGGTTTCAGCATCTCAAAGGTTTGGAGCAGGGTCATTTCTCTGATCAATGATAGTTCAGTAGGCGAAAAGGTATTTCCCATACAGGCGCAATACTCAAGCAGGGATATCAGATCAGACGGTAGCTTCTGAATCTTTGAGCTGAAAAGAGCGACCACGCTTGTCGGCATGTTAGATTGTCTGATCTTGTCGATGTCCCATAGCCATTGTCTGTTATTGTCCAGGTACAGCAGATCCTCATTGTAAAGATACGAAAGGCTCTCACTTACAAAGAGCGGGTTACCTTCGGTCAGTACGCTTATGAATTTCGATAACGCCTTGGTTTGTGGGAGGGGAGAATCGAGTATGTATGAAACCATTTCATGGCAATGTTCCGGCTTCAACGGATCAAGCATTATTTCTTTCAGGGGTTGATTAGCATCTCTGGCATTCCTGATTAGCTTGGACAGAGGATGACTTGAATCCACTTCGTTATGGCGGTATGCTCCCAGGAGGAAAAGGTACGGGTGATCCTTGTAATTGGCAAACAGATTTGCCAGAAAATCGAAGGTTGCTGTGTCGCACCACTGAAGGTCGTCTATGAAGAGTGTCAGAGGATTCTCCTCGTTCGCCAGGCAGGTTAGAAAACGGTCAAACAGGTCGTGGAACCTGTTGAGCGCTTCTACGGGAGGAAGATGCTTGACTTCAGGTTGCGGGCCTATCAAGATTTCGAGTTCGGGGATTACATCCGTCAAAACCTTTCCGTTCTTGCCTAACCCGGCGGAGCCGGAACCAAGAAGGTATGCCAGACTCCGACGTCTAATCTCCTTATAGGTTGTATAGTCTGTGCAAACCGACAGC
>JACPPP010000262.1 GCA_016190935.1 Armatimonadota bacterium
AAACGATGCTCCTGTGAAGGGAAGGTGTTGGGTGTTGGGTGTTGGTAAGGGTCATGGGTCATGGGTCATGGGTCATGGGTCATGGGTCATGGGAAGAAGACCCACTATCACCTGTTCCCTGTTACCTGTTACCTGTTACCTCATAGCTCCCTTAAGGACTTATCTTTGCGCCGCCGGCTCTGTGGTTGACCAGCGCCGGGCGAAGACCGTCCCCCGGGCCGTGCAGATAGGCATAGACCGCCTCCGCGGCGGGACGCGTTATAGTCGGCGCCTGCTCGATGTCTTCAACCGAGGCCTCTCTGATGCGCTTTAGTGATCCGAAGTGCTTGAGAAGCGCGCTCCGCCGCTTCTTGCCGATGCCGGGAACCTCTGAGAGTATAGACCGCATCATCCGCTTCGCCCTGAGCTTTCGATGGTACTCGACGGCGAACCTGTGCGCCTCATCCCGCACCCGCTGCAGGGCGAACAGTGCGGCCGAGTTGCGCGGAAGCGCAAGCGGGTTCTCCTTATCGACCGTGTAGACCTCCTCGAACTCCTTCGCCAGCCCTATGACCGGCACGCCCTCGCCCAGCGCGTCCAGCACCTCAAGCGCGACGTTTAGCTGGCCCCTGCCACCATCGACCATTATCAAATCCGGCAGTTCGGCGAACTTCTCAGTCCGTCTGAGGCTTCCGGTGAGCCTTCTGGCCAGCACCTCGCGCATCATAGCGTAGTCATCCGGCCGCCCCTCAGTATACTTGATCTTGAACCTGCGATAATCAGATTTCTTGGGTTTGCCGTCCTCGAAGACGACTAGCGAGCCGACGGCCTCTGTGCCCATTATGTTCGAGATGTCGTAGCACTCGATCCTTCGCGGCAGCCTGGGCAGCCCAAGCGCCGTTTGAAGTTCCGAAAGCTCCGCTCTAACGTGCGCCTCGTCGGCCTCGACCTTTCTGCGGAGTTGATCGAGAACGATCTCCGCGTTCTTCTCGGCCATCTCGACCAGGTGCCGCTTCTCGCCGCGGACGGGGCGGTGGATCTCCACCTTGGTCCCCCGCTTCTGCTTGAGCCAGCTTTCTATGATCTCTATCTCGTCAAGATCGCACTGGAGAAGAATCTCCCTGGGGACATAAGCCGCCGACTGATAGTATTGCTTGATGAACTCCTCGATTCCTCCGCACAGGTCGTCGCTCGAAACACCGTCGAGCAGGAAGTGCTCCTGTCCGATGAGCTTCCCGCCGCGGATGAAGAAGAGCTGCGCGACAGCGTTGCCGTTGTCCGTCACGAGCGCGACGATGTCCTGGTCCGTAAGCGCGCCGGACACCACCTTCTGCCGCTCGATCAGCCGCTGTATGGAGTGCGCCTGGTCGCGAAGTCTCGCTGCTTTTTCGAATAGAAGCTTCTCCGAGGCATCCTCCATCTGCGTCTGAAGCTCCTTCAAAAGCTTTTCCTGCCTGCCTTCCAGGAACGTGGTGACGTCTCGGATGACCTGCCTGTACTCCTCCTCAGTGACCGCTCCGGTGCAGGGGCCGAGACACTGGCCGATGTGATGGTACAGACATGCGCGGCCCTTCGACTGCGTTGGGTCCTTATAGCCGCAAGGGACCTTAAAGACCCTCCGTATGAGCCGCAGAGTCCCGCGCACGGCATCGGCGTCGGTGTACGGGCCGAAGTAGCGGTTGCCGTCTTTGAAGTCGCCCTTCACCTTGCGGAGGAAGATCGGCCTCGGGAAGCGGTCGGTCATCGTCACGCAGATATAGGGGTAGCTTTTATCGTCCTTCAGGCGGACGTTGTAGTGCGGCCGGTGTTTTTTGATGAGGTTGGATTCGAGTATGAGCGCCTCAAGCTCGGAGTCTGTGGCAATCCATTCGATGTCCGCGATCTCGCGGACCAGCCTGTAGACCTTGCCTGATACATCCTTGCCGAGCCTCTGGAAATACGATCTTACTCTATTTTTGAGCGAAACTGCTTTGCCGACGTAGATGACATTGCCCAGGGCGTCCTTCATCATATAGCAGCCCGGCCCCGCCGGCAGCATCGAAAGTTTTTCCGTAAGCGTCAAATAATACTTGCTTTCTAAGACCCACGGCGCGAGATCGCCCGTGGCATTTTCCAGAAATTGTATGTCCATAATTAAATACGCAGTATTTGGCGTCGGAGGCTGAGACGTCGATTCGATAGTACCGCTGAGGGGGGCCTGGCGTCAAGCTGAAGTCTTCGGTTTAGTAGGGCCGGATAATCAACAGTTCCGGAATCATCCTGACGGGACAATGGTGAACTGAAGAAGAAGTTGCTTGACCCTGGACAAATGTGCAGAATCTGTGCATCCGGCAATCAGTTCCATAGCGGAGATTACGCTGATGCTCATACCCGGTCCGCTGAGCATGGCGTTCAGAAAATGGCCGGCCTGAACAAGACCTCGCGAGGCATCTATCAGAATATCGCTGTCGATCAGTCCCGCCTGGTAAGCCGCTTGCTCCACTTCCTGCGTTCCTTGTTGACCCACGCCACGCTGTCTTTCATATCTTCGCGGTCAGCCCACATGCCGAAAAACGGCAGTGATGTGACAGGGATCTTAGCCTCGGTCGGGGCAGCTTCGGGTGAAAGGACCCGCACCTCTACTTCCAGCGGCTGGTCGGGCGGAAGATCAAGCCGCCCTTCCGGGATAATCGCCTTCCCATCGTAATGTGCTCTTATGATAATTGCCATACCGGACGCCCCTAAGATATTATACCATGCTAGTGTCCCCTCGGCAACCGCGCAGGCACGACCAAGGCAACCAGCCTTGACAAATCCTCAACTATGCGCACATAATGTTGTAGATTTGATTTCATAACACGTAGGAGGAGAAGAGATGAGAAGATCACTGTTATCAGTGGCGTTGCTTGCGCTGTTCTGCTTGGCTATCGGTGCTCGGGCGGATGTATTCAACATGGGTCCGGGCCTCACGCGCCTGGAAACCGTGGCTGTGGGCGATCCGGGGAACGCACCGGATACGAGGGTCATGAACGATGGCACGGCTGGTTACGGAGCTGTGAGCGCATTGTTTCGCATGGGCAAGTATGAAGTTACCGCGGCTCAGTACGTCGATTTCCTCAACAACAAGGCAGTATCGGACCCTTATGGGCTCTATGACCTCAAGATGGCCGACACCGTGAACGAGTTGGGCTGCAACATTCAGCGCAGTGGCTTACCGGGAAGCTACAGCTACAGCGTGGCCCCAGACTGGGCAAACAGGCCGGTCAACTTCGTAAGCTACTGGGATGCTGCCCGATTCGTGAACTGGCTGAACAATGGCCAGGGAAACGGCGACACCGAAACGGGGGCCTACACGTTGAACACCTACACAGGCGAGGATGGGCGATGGATCCAGAGAAATGCTGGAGCGACATGGTATCTGCCGAGCGAGGACGAATGGTACAAGGCCGCCTACTACGATTCGAGCAGGTACGGAGACAGAAATCCCGGCTACTGGGAGTATGCCACGAAGAACGATGCCGCACCGGCTAACCAGGTGCTGAACACGGACCCGGGCAACAGCGCGAACTATTACATAAACAGCTACAGCATAGGCGGCCCGTACTGGCGAACGAGCGTAGGAGAGTTCGAGAATTCGGCGAGTGCGTACGGAACGTTCGATCAGGATGGCAATGTATACGAGTGGAACGAGGGGATTCCGTATCAGGGCACGGGATGGGCCTCCCGCGGTGTGCGTGGCGGGTCGTTCGAGCATAGTGACCACGGCCTCGACCTCCGCGCCTCCAACCGGAACGGCTACAGCCCGGCCAACGGGCATGCTTACCTGGGATTCCGAGTCGTCGAAGTCCCAGAGCCGTCGTCAATCATTGCCCTGGCTGGAGGACTCGTATCACTTCTGTGCTTAAGAAGGCGTGAGGCGTAGTCCTTTGTCCTTTGGCACTCCTCGCGGTTGCGAATCCCCGTAAGGCCGGGCTAGGGCATGGCTAAACCAGGCGATCAAGGATGCGTTTTTTCCCACGAGTCCCGTGGTTCCTCGCCGGGGTCAAACCAGATGTCCCTCTTTTCCTTCCTGCAAACCACGAAGTACTCCTGGGCAGAGAATCTAACCCTCCGGTTATTCTCATCAACTACGCTTTGAGGCACAGGAATGTAGCCCGTCACACCTCTCCGGTTGAGGAGTATACATTGCTGCGGCGATACGGGTAGAGTTATCTCAATGCTCTCATACATGAGTGCCGGGGCGCGCCACAGTGGGGGACGCTTGTACGCCTCCGCGTCGAACCAGATCACTGGATGATCCGAGGTGATAAAACCGATCTCGTCTGTTGTAGTAAGCACCGCGAAGTCCAGCCGGCAGAGCAAAGGAGATGCCACCCGAACGATACTTGGCAGCATGTTCTGTAGCGGCCTTTGTACGAATTGCTTCACATCCTCGTAGCTCAGTGAGTCTCGTGTGGACGATGTCGCGACGCTTGCTGAAAGTGCCTGCTTTACCTGCTCAGGTGTGGCCGTTTGTGCCCACTCGATCATCTTATCCATCAACTCCAATGGCTGGTTCCATTGTTGTCTCAAGTGATCTCGGTTCGCTCTGGTACGTCCTTGCATAGCTGCGATGAACACGCAGATACGCATGTGCTCCATTGGGTCAAGTGGGCGCTGGTGACTGATCTTCCTGTCCCGAATGCTAGCGAAGTCTCCCTCTGCCTGCCCTAGCCCACGCTCCAGGACCAGGTTCCTATCACCATCAGCGTTAGTGATGGTGTACATATCGGTTTCGAAGAAGACGTTCCTCGGTGCCTTCTTCTTAACGTCGTTTCCGTCGATGCTGAAGACCCACACGTAAGGGTCCGGGTCTTTCAAGGCAGACGGATCAAGCCAGGCTTTTAGATAGCACTGAGGGATGAAATGCTGCTTCTTGTGCTTCGACATGAGCGACCGTCACTCCTCTCTCTGTTTGACCATAGTCGATGGCTAACTCCTGGAACGGTGCCGATGGCGAGATTGTGCGGGGAGCGCCAGCTATCATAGAGTTCCATAACTACATACAGGCGATATGTCTGCGCCGATTTTCCTCGTTTCAAGCTGCGTCTTCCTTCTCCTCCCGGTCCAGCCTGTACCGGATTCCAGCGCTCTGCTCTGCCAGCTTGCGCTTCCACCATTCACCGAAAGGGCCATTGGCCGCATCTTCATTCAGCTTGCGAATCCTTTCTTCCGGCGTTAGTCCTTCCAGTTCAGCCTGCACACGTGCCTGGCACTCTTCTTTGAACTTCAGAGCGCTGAATCCGGGTGTCGGTTTGGGCTTCGTCTATACTCCTCCCTCGGTGTAAATCCTTCTATAGATAACGTCTAAGTTCCTCTACATCCACACCTATATGCGATGTGGGCTTCCGAATTGCCGAAGTGCCTGAGCCGTCGTCACTGATTGTTCTTGCGGGTTGCTTAGGAACAATCCTCGGATTCAGACTACGCCGTCTGTAACGCCCGAAACCCACGTCTGAGGCAATTCTTAGGACCTCACTATCGGGGGGACAAGATCATCGGGTATGATATTACGTTCGATGTAGCCGTTAATCTCTTCCTGATTATCGCTGTAGTAGCTCAAAGCGTCAAAAACCATCGCGAGCGACAGGTGTGGAAGCTTGGCGGGGATTTCCTCCGGCGCAACGCCCTGCCGCCACAGTTCGGCAATGGCTCGCACAGGCGTGCGCGTGCTGTTGATAATAGGTTCGCCGCCTAAGATTTCGTCATCCTTGATAATGTAATAGTGTCCAGTTGCAGTCATCATTTGATCTACCGCTACCCGGCTTCGTGACTGTTTCAGCCCCGCTTTGTCCAGAGCAGATAGCCATGATCCAAAACGACCAAATATTGTCATTGTATGATACCGTCCATGCTTGTCGAATTCACGCGTAGTAACGGAATCTTTACCAAGTATCTCTGCGACACGCTTCATGTCCCCAATTAGCTCTTCGTTGGTAATTATTGGATTTTGAATCTGTCGTTTGCATCTGGTTATTCTCCGTTCACTTCTAGGTTTCAACCCGGCTTTGTCCAACGCCGAGTACCAGTACCCGAAACGACGCACTATCATTCCTGGACTGCGTCGGCCGTGGTCGGTGTATTCACGCCTTGTGACAGAATCCTTATTCAGCATCTTTGCGACTCGCCTTAGATCGGCAAGCAGTTCTTCGTCTGGCGGTTCATTTATGTAGTCGTCCCAGTCAAACCCCATAATGTATGGATATCCTTTCCTTCTTCCCGCAGTTCATCCACTTCTATGATCATATGCAGGCGATACATGTATGCGGCGTTTATCTCGTCCCATGCCGCATCTTCCTTCTCCTCTTGATCCAACTTGGCTCTGATCTCGGCGCGCTCCGCGGCACGCCACTTCCCAGCAACGGCTCGCGCCAGCGTGCGAGACCCTTGATAATGGGACGCCGCCTAAGATTCCGTCATCCTTGATAACGTAATAGTGTCCAGTTGCAGTTGTCATTTGATCTATCGTTACAGCGTTTTCTATGCCCGTTGCGTTATTACTCCCTCCAGGTTATTTCTTCTTGGGTCGCCCTCTTTGCGACTGTTTCAACCCGGCTTTGTCCAGAGCGGTTAGCCATGACCCGAAACGCACGAATAATGTATATGGAGAATGCGATCCATAAGCTCTATATTCATCCCAAGAAACGGAGTCTTTGCCAAGTATCTCTGCGACTCGCTTCACGTCTCCAATTAGCTCCTCGTTGGTGACCTGTTCGTGAACCAGTTTCAACCCTGCTTTCCATAAGGCCAAGGTCCATGACCCGAAACGACGCGCCATCATTCCTGGACTGCGTCGGCCGTGGTCGGTGTATTCACGCCTTGTGAGGGAACCTTTGTTCAGCATCTTTGCGACTCGCTTTAGATCGGCAAGAAGTTCTTCGTCCGTCGGTTCATTTATGTAGTCGTCCAAGTCAAACCCCGAAATGTAGGACCTCCTTTCCTTACGTCTGTCCCGATCTATCTGTGACCGTTTCAACCCGGCTTGGTCCAGAACGGATAGCCAAGATCCGAAATGCACGCATAATGTGTATGGAGAATGCGATCCATAAGCTTTATATTCATCCCAAGAAACGGAGTCTTTGCCAAGTATCTCTGCGACTCGCTTCACGTCTCCAATTAGCTCTTCAATTAGCTCTTCGTTGGTGACCTTTATTATCACCGCATTACGAGCCAGTTTCAACCCTGCTTTTTGTAAGGCAGCGTGCCAAGACCCGAAACGACGCGCCACCATTCCTGGACTGCGTCGGCCATAGTCGGTGTATTCACGCCTTGTGACGGAACCCTTGTTCAGCATCTTTGCGACTCGCCTTAGATCGGCAAGCAGTACTTCGTCCGGCGGTTCATTTATGTAGTCGTCCCAGTCAAACCCCATAATATAGGATATCCTTTCCTTTCTTCCCGCAGGTGCTCCACTTCTATGACCATCTGCAGGCGATACATGTGTGCGCAGATTTCTCTCGTCTCATGCCGCGTCTTCCTTCTCTTCCCTGTCCAACCTGGCTCTGATCTCGGCGCGTTGCTCCGCCCGCTTGCGCTTCCACCATTCACCGAAGTAACCCTTCAAGACCATTTCATTCAGCTTGGTCACTTCCTCTTCTGGCGATAGTCCGTCCAGTTCTGCTTGAACACGTGCTTGGGCTTCCTCCTTGAACTTCAGAGCGCTGAATCCGGGTATCGGTTTGGGCTTCATTTATACCACCTCCCTCGGTGTAAATCCTTCTAGAGATAACGTCTAAGTTCCTCTATATCCACACCTATATCGTTCAATATCTTCCGCAACAACCCTCTGCCGATAGTCTTGCCCTCGTGCATCGGAACAGTTGTCCGTCGGCCATCGGGGTGGATGAATCGGAAGTGGCTGCATCGAGATTTTCGTCCGAGGCTGAACCCCATCCGTTCCAGTGCTCGCACAAGTTCGGTAGGACGGAGGATCGGTAATTGTCCGTCACTCATAAATTGACCTCGACGCTCTTTATACCAACAACTTTCGGGTACCTAAGGTCGATTTCTTTTTTCTCCTCGCGAAGTTCTTCCAAGCACATCTCGATCACGTCCCGGATGTTGACCAGCGCTTCTTCGAATGTATCACCCTGAGCATAACATCCCTGCAGCGCCGGGCATGTTGCCACATACTTACCGTCCTCGTCTACTTCTATAACTACCTGAAGATGATATGTCTGCATTTGACTCAACTTTCGCCGCTCCCGTCTTATATATTTTTGTGCTCCTTATGCCACGCTCTGCACTAATTCCTTCTTCTTACCCTTCTTATCATCCTTCGCCGGCTCGCCGCTTGTCGCTCGCTGCTCGCGGCTGCCGAGGATTTTCCGAAGGAACCTACCCGTATGCGACGATTCGACCCGCGCAACCTCCTCCGGCGTGCCGGTGGCTACAACCTCGCCGCCCGCGTCGCCGCCCTCGGGTCCGAGGTCGATGATGTAGTCCGCCGTCTTGATAACGTCCAGGTTGTGCTCGATCACCAGCACCGTGTTCCCCGTATCCACTAATCTCCCAAGGACCTCCAGAAGCTTCTTTATGTCGTGGAAGTGCAGGCCGGTCGTCGGCTCATCGAGTATGTACATCGTCCGTCCCGTGCTGCGCTTCGCAAGCTCAGTCGATAGCTTCACCCGCTGCGCCTCCCCGCCCGAAAGCGTCGTCGCAGGCTGGCCGAGCTTTATGTAATCCAGGCCCACGTCGTGGATGGTCTGCAGCTTCCGCATGATCGGCGGGATATGCTTGAAAAACTCGAGCGCCTGCGATACGGTCATATCCAGCACGTCCGCAATCGACTTGCCCTTATACTTCACCTCCAGCGTCTCTCTGTTGTAACGCTTGCCCTTGCACACTTCGCAAGGCACGTAGACGTCCGGCAGGAAGTGCATCTCAATCTTGATGATGCCGTCTCCCTTGCACGCCTCGCAGCGGCCGCCCTTCACGTTGAAGCTGAACCTACCCGGCTGGTAGCCGCGCATCCTTGCCTCAGGCGTCTGCGCAAAGAGGCTGCGGATAAGGTCGAAAGTGCCCGTGTAAGTCGCCGGGTTCGACCTCGGTGTCCGCCCGATCGGGGACTGGTCGATGTCGATCACCTTGTCGATGTTATCCGCGCCTATTATCTCATCGTGCGCGCCCCAAGCCCGGTGCGTGCCGTGGATTGCGTACATCAGCCGTGGGAAGAGTGTCTCCTGTATGAGCGTGCTCTTGCCGGAGCCCGACACTCCCGTCACGCACACGAACGTCCCCAACGGGATATCCACATCTATACCCTTAAGATTGTGCTCTCGCGCGCCCCTTAGCTCTACGTGCGCGCTGTTTTCCGGTCTGCGGCGCTCCGGCACCGGTATCGAAAGCTCTCCGGAGAGATACTTGCCGGTGATCGACCTCGGGTTCGCCCTGATGTCGTCCATCGTGCCCTCCGCGACGATCCAGCCTCCGTGCTCTCCCGCCCCGGGCCCGATGTCGATTATATGATCCGCCGCCTGCATAGTCTCCTCGTCGTGCTCGACGACTATGATCGTATTGCCGAGGTCGCGAAGCCTGTGCAGCGTCTCTATAAGCCGGGTGTTGTCCCGCTGATGCAGGCCTATCGACGGCTCATCGAGGATGTAAAGCACCCCCATCAGCCCCGAACCTATCTGCGATGCCAGCCTGATCCTCTGAGCCTCGCCGCCCGCGAGCGTTGCGGCGGCGCGGTCGAGCGTCAGGTACTCCAGTCCGACGTTTTGCAGGAACCCCAGACGCACTTTGATCTCTTTAACTACTTGATGTGCAATTACCTCCTCGCGCGGTGTGAGCCGCAGCCCCTCAAACCACTCGAGTGCCGCCGAGACGGACTTTGCCGCAACCTCGCTTATGTTGAGGCTCGCAATTGTGACAGCCAGGCTCTCAGGCCTGAGCCTCATTCCTTTGCACGACCCGCAGGGGACGGCGGACATGTAGCGCCCGATCTCCTCCTTGACCATATCGCTGGAAGTCTCTTTGTAACGGCGATCAAGCCAGTTGACGATGCCGTCCCACCAGGCGTCGAACTGGCGCATCCGTCCGTAACGGTTCTTGAAGTAGACCGGCACCCGCTGATCCGCACCATTCAGCAGCACATCGAACTGCCTCTCGGTCAGGTCTTTGATAGGCGTCGAAGTCTTAAACTTGTACTTCTTCGCAAGGCCCTCTACCATCGAGAGATGGTACTCGCTCGACGTCCGGGCGAGCGGGAGGACAGCGCCCTCATCTATGGACTTGCTCCTGTCCGGGATTATGAGATCAGGGTCCAGCCTGCTGTGCGTTCCCAGCCCGTGGCAGTCCGGACAAGCGCCATACGGGCTGTTGAAACTGAAGTTTCTCGGCGCGATCTCATCCAAACTGATGCCGCACTCCGTGCAGGCGAAGTTCTCCGAGAAGAACAACTCTTCCTCAATTTTGGATTTTGGATTTTGGATTTTGGATTGAGGGTCTTCTCCCTCCGCTTCCTCCGCTCTTTCCCCTTCCTTCGTGCTCTCCACTACATCGATGCCGACGTTGCCGTTTGCGAGCTTGAGGGCTGTTTCCAGCGAGTCAGCGAGCCTTTTCTCTATCTCCGGCTTTACGATCAGCCGGTCGACGACGACCTCTATAGTGTGCTGTTTGTAGCGGTCCATCTCGATGTCGTCGGTGACCTCGTAGAGCTGGCCATCGACGCGCACGCGGACGAAACCCTGCTTGCGGATGTCCTCTATGACCTGCCGGTATTCTCCTTTCCTGCCCCTCACTATGGGAGCAAGGACCTGAATCTTGGAACCTTCAGGCAGGGCCATCACCTGGTCGACTATCTGCTCCACAGTCTGCTGAGCAATCTCGCGCCCGCATTGGGGGCAGTGCGGCCGCCCGATGCGCGCGAACATCAGCCTCAGGTAGTCGTAGATTTCCGTGACTGTGCCGACGGTCGAGCGCGGGTTTCGGGTCGTGGACTTCTGGTCTATCGAGACCGCCGGAGAGAGCCCGGTGATGTCATCGACATCCGGCTTGTCCATCTGCCCGAGGAACTGGCGAGCGTAGGCTGACAGCGACTCGACATACCGCCGCTGCCCCTCGGCGTAGATGGTGTCGAAGGCGAGCGAAGACTTCCCCGATCCCGATAGCCCGGTTATGACGACCATCTTGTCTCGGGGGATTTCCACGTCGACGTTCTTGAGGTTATGTTCTCTCGCGCCGCGCACGAGTATTCTGTCCTGAGTCACTTGAACAACTTCCTGACTTGAATTCGCAACGTAATATTCTACCATTACGGCACGCGCGTCTCAAGCAAAATGGCAAACACTTGTTCGAGTATTCTCCAGGTGTGGCACATTGAAAACCGAATCGCTGAGACGCTGAAGGAAATGAGGCCGCTGAGGCGGAGTCCGTCCTCACAGGGGACGATGGCCGGGACAGAGCCCGGCCACTACATCGTGCTGGCCCGCTAGTAGGAGCAGACGCTGCTTATACCAGTTGTGCATAGTTAGGTCGGTATACTGGTTCTTTGAAACGCGAAAGACGCGAAAAGGGGCGGGATGTCAGGGGCCAGGCGCCGGACATGGATGTCCGGGGAACGTGGGGCAGGGTCATGGATGACCCTGCCCATCAGGGTTGGGGGTTGGTAAGGGTCATGCAGATGGCCCGGCCCGTCTCGCGCCGGGCCAGATATGCCGCACGTTCCCGTGCGGCGATTTGGGTGGTAGATAACCGTTGACTGTTGACATCTTCTTCCGCGTAATCCGTCCAATCCGCGTAATCCGCGTTTCAGAAGCCTGATGCTATGACCGGTCTAGGCGCAACTCGTATTAGTTGCCACGAAAAGTTTGCAATACTCTCTCGACTAATCGGCGTAAGTACGGTAAAATATAATTGTGCAAAAAATCACAATCTTTCTGTTATGATCGCTGGGGAGATGTCTCCCCGGCTGGTGTGTGGCGGATATTATGAAGATTGACCAATTAGCAGGGTAGGTATGTTGTGGCATGTTGAAACACGAAAGTCTGGTAAGGTGGAGACTTAGAGAATCAAACCGTTATCTTTCTTATGCCACCTTTCGTGAACTTCGTGCTTCTTCGCGGCCTTCGTGTTTCAGCATGATAACAACTCATTGCAATATACCCGATTGATTTGTCAATCTCCATCTTATCCGCTAACACACCGTCATCGGCAGCGATAGCTCTGTAAAGAGGTTCGAAATGAGCGCAGTTGTAGACGAACAGGTAGGTTTTATCAACGAGGAGAAAATAATATCGCTCCTTGAGGCCGGAAAGAGCGCCGACAGAGAAGAAGCGCTCGACGTGATAGCGAAGGGCAGAGAATGCAGGGGTCTGACGCTTGACGAGTTGGCGATACTACTCCAGACCCGGGACGAGCAAGCTGTCTCAGCCATGTATGAGGCGGCGCTGTATGTGAAAAACGCCATCTATGGTAGTCGTATAGTCTTCTTCGCGCCGCTTTACGTCTCGAACGTCTGCGCCAACAACTGCCTATACTGTGGGTTCCGAAGGGACAACAAAGATCTCGTCCGCCGCGTGCTGACACAGGAAGAAATTGGACGTGAGGTGGAAATCCTGCTCGAAGAGGGACACAAGCGTATCCTGCTCGTGGCAGGGGAGCATGCAGGGCGCAGCGGAATCGACTACATAGAGCGGGCGGTCGGAACCGTCTACAACGCGAGAGTGGGAAGCGCCGGCATCCGCAGGATAAACGTCAACTGCGCTCCTCTGACTGTGGAAGAATTCACAAGGTTGAAGGCGACCCAAATAGGGACCTACCAGTGCTTCCAGGAGACCTATCACATCGACACCTACAAGCTCATGCATCCTTCCGGTCCAAAGGCCGATTATCTCTGGCGGCTTCACGCACCGGACAGGGCCATGAAGGCCGGCATAGACGACATTGGGATCGGAGCGCTGCTCGGGCTTGCCGACTACAGGTTTGAAGTAATGGCGGTTCTGATGCACGCCCAGTATCTGGACAGCAAGTTTGGCGTAGGACCGCACACTATATCGATCCCGCGGCTGGAGCCTGCGCTGAACGCTCCTGCGGCAAATGACCCGCCTCATTCTGTCAGCGACGATGATATGCGGCGAATTGTGGCCTGCTTCAGGCTCGCCGTTCCTTATACCGGCATCATACTCTCGACCAGAGAGCGCGCAGAGTTCAGAAACGAGATGATCGGGCTGGGTATCTCGCAGATAAGCGCCGGTTCGAGGACATCTCCGGGCGGTTACCTCGATTCGAAAGCTCACAAACCCGACGCGGAACAGTTCACCATCGGAGACGAGCGCAGCCTGTCCGAGGTCATGTGCCGGCTGTGCCAGGATAATTATATCCCGAGCTTCTGCACGGCCTGCTACCGCTCCGGCCGCACGGGAGAGCGGTTTATGGGCCTTGCAAAGCACGGGGAGATCCGCAAAATGTGCGCTCCGAACGCGCTTCTTTCGCTAAAGGAGTACCTTATAGACTACGCTGAGGGCGACACAAGAGAAGATGGTGAGCGCCTGCTCGCCAGGTCACTGGAGGAGCTTTCCCCCGCGCTCCGAAGTAAGACGGTAGACCTCCTTGCCCGCATCGAACAGGGCGAAAGAGACATCTACGTTTAGGGAGCAATGAGCGATGAGTCACGAGTTGTGAGTTGTGAGTTGTGAGCGTCGATAGTCCGCGATTTGCAATCGCGGACGTAGGAAAACACGGGGATTCATAATCCCAACAGCCATCGCAAACGGCGGAGTTGTTTCGGGTGCGCGATTTGCAATCGCGGACCGTCGGACCATTTTGCATTTTGCACTTTGCATTTTTCATTTTGCATTTTGTGATGGCCGGGGATATCCATCCCCGGCTCTGGTGTGGCGGATATTCATCCGCCGAGCTACTATGAACAGTTTACTGAACAAATGTATAGAGAGCGGCAATATCGGCAGGGACGAGATAATCTTTCTCCTTGGCCTGCAAGGGGAGGACACCGTCCGTCTGATCCGGGCAGCAAACGAAGTGCGGCAACGTTACTGCGGCGACGAGGTGCACATCCGCGGACTGGTAGAGTTCTCGAACACCTGCAGAAACGACTGCCTGTACTGTGGGATCAGACGCTCGAACACGTCCGTCCGCCGCTACAGGATGACTCCTGATGAGATTGTCGCAACTGCCACCGGCCTGGCAAAAAGGGGGATCGGAACGGTCGTCCTGCAGTCAGGGGAGGATTCTCACTACTCCGGCGAGACGGTGGCAGAAATAGTCAGAAGTATAAAAGCATCAGCCGATGTTGCCGTAACGCTCTCGCTCGGCGAGCGTTCGTTTGCCGACTACGCCCTCTGGAGACAGGCAGGCGCGGACCGCTATCTGCTGCGCCACGAGACGGCAAACCCAGCCTTATTCGAGAAGATACATCCGGATTCGACGCTTGAGAGGAGGTTGTCGTGCCTGCGCGGGCTCAGGCGGCTCGGCTACCAGATCGGAGCCGGATGTATGGTCGGCATTCCTGGACAGACGTTGGAGGACCTTGCGGACGACATACTCCTTCTTCGCGCGTTAGAAGTAGATATGGCCGGAATCGGGCCTTTCATCCCTCATCCGGGCACTCCTTTTGCGGGAGAGCCTGCCGGGTCTCTCGACCTGACGCTTAAGATGGTTGCGCTCGCGCGAATCGTGACCCGCGATGCCCTGATCCCGGCTACCACGGCTACCGGATCGATAGACGAATTCGGACGGGAGAAGGCTCTGGAAGCCGGCGCGAATGTAGTAATGCCGAACCATACTCCGTTTCCTTACCGCGTGGACTACGAAATCTATCCGAACAAACGGTGCGTCACCGAGGACCCGAACCAATGCGGGCCGTGCCTCACGGCGAGGATATTCTCCATAGACCGAACTGCAGCCACCGGAAAAGGCCACTCGCCCAGGCACCTGCGAGCCCAAGCATATAAGGCAACTAAAGGACACGGATGTCCCTGGAGTCTCTGACCCAGACAGACGGGACGTAGACAACGGTTCCTGGTGGATACCAATCGCCGTTTACCTCGCGGTAGTCGGGGAGCGTAAAAGCTTGGACCCTGCAGATTCCCGTCACCACGACCCTGGTACCCGTCGAAGGCAGAGTTATCCCGGATGGAAGGTGGACTCGAATTCCTCTGGTCGGGAACACACCATCCTGGTAGCCAAAGCCATCGTCTACATAGATCAGACCCTCCAGTGTGCTCTTGCCCGTCACCTTGCCTGCCAGCCTTACCAGAAGCCCGGTGGTATTGATTCCCATATAGCTGAGGAACTCAGTAGGATCATTCCCGATCGCCCTAGTTGTCACGCCAACTGGCAGAAGCGGCTCGCCACCAATCTTCTCTGTGAACGCAACATCCGTCAATTGATACTCACCATTGACTCTTTCCACTACGCCGATAAGTATCACACGGTCTCCAACTTCTACCGTCTGTGTCGTGAGCAGTTTGATCCCAGAGGATCTGTCCGTAGACTCAACGAATACGGTCCCTGGATCTAGGCCGTTCGCGGTGACCACGACATCCCCGACAGATGCGCGGCTACCTGCAGGAAGGGCCTTGGCTTGGCCGATTGTGGCCGGAGTCGGAGGCGGCGGCAGGAGCATCACCTTAACATTGTCTATGCCCCACGATTGTTCGTCGCCAACCTGCGGAACGTTCAGGCAAGTGAAGTTAAACCGCACGTTGTCGGCACTGTGGGGAACCACAAAACTGAGATGGTAGATTGAATCTATCGGATGACCGGAGTACTGGTAGCCCAGAGTGTTGTTCTCTGCCGCACCTGTCCTGCCCCGGTGGTGCCCCGCATGGTAAGAATCAGGAAAAGCTTGGGCCTGCAGCAGCAATTCATGCCAGTTGCTAAAAGTCGTCTCCAGGAGTGTGGCCCCATCGCCGGTGCTTAGTTTCCATACGTCCGGCCCGACGATAAAGCCTCCCGAATTCCGTGCACCGCTTCCATCCCAAGTGCTAATCAGGAACAGATCGATTGCAAGGGCAACTGAGTCATGATACGGCAGGTTGGCAAGGTCAAGCGACACTGTGCCGTACTGAAACTGACCGAGGAAGCGCCGGCCACCGACCGGAGTGACGTCAGTCAAGACCTTGGACCACTCGCCGCCTACTGTGCTTTCGAAATCGTTCGAATAAATCATCTCAATGTCAGGATCATAGAACACAGTTACACTGTCTGTGACAAGTGGACCTGCCGGGTCCGTTGCGGTCACAGTGATCACGTTCTCGCCTACGTACAATTGGATCCCCAACGCCGTCCAGGGGGCTAACCCAACACACGTACCGCTGCCGCCGCGGTTGTTCGTCCACGACAAAGCGGTCCCCGCAGTAACCTGAGTCACCGTACCTTTGAGGTCGATAGTCGGGAGCGCCGTGGCAAGAGTTGCTGTGCTCGTCGGATCGGTTATCACTACCATCGGCGGCTCGGGGTCCCATTCTATGATACAGCCACGGTCGCTAAGCGAGTCCGGAGTGCCATTATCATCCCAGGTTGACGCTATCAAGCCATAGCCACAAAAGGCAAGGTATTGCTGGCCGATACCCGAAGGTTCACCTGCCATCCAGTTTGTATACGACCACGATTCACCGCTCACCCATTTCCAGCCACCGAGCGGCTCGGAGTAGGAGGGATCGTTCAAATCTTGGTAGCCGCCCAGCCACGGACCATTCACCCACGGTCCATACTGCTGCCAAAACTCTGGTCTGTCCTTCACCAGTGAGAATACGAAGTCATTCTCTGCCTCCGATGTGATTGTGGCCAGGTAGCCGCCGCTCTGTTCGGCTACAGCTTTGCTGTCTGGCCAGGTAATGCCTTCCGGTATCGGGATAGCCTCATACCAATGGCCGTTACCACCAGCGGCGATAGACCACTGCGCTGCGGTTGCCTTGCACGTTCCAACCGCCAGTATCACAAAGCAAAATACCCATACTATAGCTCTCATCAGTTTCTCCTCCCTTTGCTCTCGCTGGAGCCATATAGTGTACTTGGACGAACAGTCCAGCCAGGCTACCTCGAACGAAGCAACTCGCAGCCAGTAGTGCTGACGCTCACCTAAACGCATCTTAGCCTCTAAATGGCCGGTTGTCAACTAGCGGGCTTATTAAGGAAGGCTGTTGCGATAACCGGCGAAATTGGGTGTTAAGCCGGGCGTTGACCCGCTGGGGCGGCTTGGAGAGGTGTCGGAGAGTCGGTTTTCGCTGGTCATCCACAATAATCCACGCTAGAGGTTCATATCGTGTATTTCCTGCTCGCTCATGAACCTGAGTGGAAGCATCGAGAGCCCGCCGTCTATCACAAGATCGCCGCCGGTCGTGTAGCCGCTCAGTTTCTCGGAAAGCAGGAACGCCACAGCATGCCCCACCTCTACCGGGTTTCCGAACCTGTGGAGCGGGATAACCCCCTTGAGCTTCTCCTCGATCTCATCTGGGATATTGCCGGTCATCCTGGTCTTGTAGTGCCCGGGAGTGACCATGTTCACCCTGATGCCGTGCGGCGCCAGCTCGACGGCAAGGTTCTGCATCAGACTCTTCAAGCCTACCTTGGAGATGCGATATGAGGTCTCCTTATACGCCGGTATGAATCGGACGGTGGACCCGATGATGACGATGCTGCCGCTCCTGCGAGAGATCATATACTTGGACATCTCCCGGCAGGCCCAAAGGCACGAGGATAGATTGGTGTTAAGTGTCTTGTACCACGACTCTGAATCTATCTTCGTAATAGGCTGATGCCAGGTCCATGCGGCGTTGTTGATGTAGAAGTCGATATGGTCCAGTCCCGCAATGGCCTCTTTCACCATCCGTAGAACTTCCTCTTCTTTGCTCAAATCTGCGGCGATTCTTGTAACCTCGACGCCCTTTGCCCTGACCTGATCCAACGCGGCTTCATCGGGGTTGCGGCTTGCGATTGCCAGGTTCACACCCTCTTCTGCGAGCGCCAGGGCAATGCCCAGGCCGATGCCGCTCGATCCACCGGTAACCAGCGCTGTCTTACCTTCAAGTCCTGTATCCACTACTTCATTCCTTTCGTGCTCATCTTTCTTATAGCAATCAGTTTAACGAATGCGGGCGGCGCGCGTCAAATATTTGGAGGCAGCCTGCAAGTAAGCAGTTATCTGAGTAATCTCTTTCCACTAATGTTCCCACTAACTATTCGATGTCAAGTGTTGCTCAGATCATCTGATGTTCTTATCCAGATGCCGCGAATAGCGCCGCTGGTAGTCAAACCTTTGCCCGCGATTCCGACCGCTTTGATGAAGTCTCCTCTGCTTACACTTACCGGAACGGACGGAGGCGCCACCACCTGGACGGCATCGGCCGGCGCCGTAGAGTCGGCTGCGTATCTTGGGTCTATCACCCTGACGTTGTCGTATATGTCGCCCGCCCCGGCGAAACCATACAGTCCGACGCTGCCCGATGAATAGATCCCGGGCAGGATGACAGGTCCCAGTGAGGCTGTAGTGTTCGTACCGATTATGTTTGCGTCCGCCAAAAACGACTCTCCCAGCATTTGAAGAACCACGTTGGCCCACTTGCCATAGTGATACTGTCCGTCACTCCACGGGGC
Source organism: Armatimonadota bacterium (assembly GCA_016190935.1). Classification (GTDB taxonomy): domain Bacteria; phylum Armatimonadota; class UBA5829; order UBA5829; family DTLH01; genus JACPPP01. The sequence goes on from JACPPP010000262.1 coordinate 18,556, forward strand.
GTTGACGAAGTTGCTCCAAGCGTCCCTGTAGCCGTGAATGCCCGCGCCGTCTATGTGTAGGAGCACGAACTGCGTGGGTTGGGCGCCTGGAATGGGATTTTGCAGTCTGGCAAAAACCCCGGCGTTGTTGGCGAGCATCTGGGCCGATACTATGCAATCACCAAGATTGTAGCCCTTCGCAACAGCCCAGAGCCAGTTCACGCCCGATGGACACATGTAACGCCCATCCATAACATACCAAGTTCCGGTCAGCGCGTCCCAGTTTGGAGCATTCTGACCATTGGCAACGCCGGAGAAATCTTCGTTAAGCAGAAGGCTTCCGGCCCCCCGGACCGTAACCATAGGCCCGCCCGCGATCGCGGTTCCATCCGTGATGTGAAACCTTGTAGAGCCGTCGGATGCCAACGTGGGATTGTCCAGAACCTGGCCCCAGACGGTGACCAGCAGAGCCTCGTTTTGTGGCTCGCCAGTGCCCGGTGCGCTGCTCAGGCTCCTGTTGGGAACACCAAGTGGCGCAAGGTTCATCGTCCTGCCTGTCCTCGCCGGATCTCCAACCATCTGAAGAGCGCCATCGTGTCTCACTGCAGCCTGGAAGATTACCTCGTCGCCCACCTGCAGTCCACCATCTGGCATCGGCGCCAGCAGGGCAGCGCACGAACGATCTTCCGATTCGACGGCAAAGGTGTTGTAATCGCTGAACACCGCTGTCACTATGCCGGTGAGAACGCCCACCCATCCAGGGCCCGCGGCCCTTGCTTCGCCCAATGCTTGCGCGAACGGAGGCTCCACGGCGCTGTCGAGCGCCACCCTTATGAAAACCGGATAGTCCTTGATCTGCATTCCCGGTATAATCGTATCGTTGCCGCTTGGGATCAGGTCCAACTCCTGCTGAGTCCCATTGAATATATCGAAGACCCATGCGCGGCTGGCCTGCACCCCCGGAAGCGACACATCGCTTCTCGACTGGACAATGCCATCAACGGTTTTGCCCGGAATCCAGGCTGTAACCATGATCTCGCTGTCGCCATTCCGGAAAGTGTAGCAGTCGAATTGTCTGTCTCCGCTGAACGCGACGGGGAAGTCAGCGGCGCGGAAACCGTCCAAAACGGATGAGATGCTTCTCAGCACATAATAAACAGGCTGCGGTTGAGTGCTGCTGATCGGATCCACGGAAAACGCGTTGCGCAGGAGGTTGCAGTCCCAGTCGATCCTTCCCGTCTGGAAGGTCTCGTTGTAGAGCGAGATTATGTCCATCCCGCTGTGCGCTGTCATGAGTTGAGCGGAATACTTTGCCTTTGTCATCTCCGTGACCCAACCGTTGCCCGGATAGGGGGCCGCCCACGTCCATTCGGTAGCCGCGTATTTTCCATTGAAGCCGAGCGCGGCGCACTCGGCCTTGAACTGAGCCACGCTCTGCCTGTAGTTGCGGTAGGCGGAGCTGTCGGGGTCAGTCTGATAGAACGGATGCCAGCCTATGGCATCCAACTGCGCTCCCAGTCCGGGTTCAATGCCCCACGAGCTGGGCGAGACGAGTGTCCATCCCGGCGCAGGGCCATTCGGCCCGCTGAACTGGTCTTCGAACATCAAGTTGCCCTGGAGGTCATACACACGGAAGTTGTCGAAGAGCTGGCTCGGAGAGTAGTTGTGAAACATACCGACGGTTCCGGGATCGTTTACGTTTTGGATTGTTCGAGTTGTGGTGAATGTCTTGATCCCGTCGGATATCGTAAATGAGGCGTTTTGCCCGCTTACGGCAGCTTCCAGGTGTATGTCCGCGCCCAGGCCGGTTGCGCTGACAAAGTTCAGAAACGGCCCGTAGTTTCCTCCAACTACCTCGTGGAAGTATATTCCTCCGTTGGCATATATGGCCAGGAAAAAGTTTCCAGAGTCCATGTATCGCACGATGATCCCGGCTTCCGCGTTGCTCAGAGCGTCCACGGTCACCCTGACGTCCTTTGCGCTGATGTCCTGAACGACGACCTTCGTATCGTGTGGGGCGACGAACTTGCCGTCCTGGACACCGACGAGAGGATCCTTGCCGAGACAGGAGAGAATGGAGGCTGTATTAAATCCGCCAACGGAGCCGAGCATTATCTTGGCCTCCGGGTCGGCGGTCTTGATTACCGGAATTGTGGCTTTGACCAGCCTAACATAATTGTCGATGCCGATCCCGGTCCACTCATTACATATCTCATAGTAAGCAACGCGCCCTTTAAAATGGCGGACCATGTAGTCCACGTAACGGAGATAGCCCTCGAGGAGTTCAGGGCTATCCGTGGGCCAGCCCTGGTGATCGTAGTAGGTCTCCATCATTTCCCGCGTGCGGGCGAGTTTCCAGTCCACCTTTCTGGGAGGGTTATGATAGAGCCAGTTGCCCTTGTCGAGGCACAGGATCACGTTCACGCCGTTTGTGTATGCCTCTGTTATAGCCGCATCGGCCTTCGGGTCTATCTGGAGTTTCCCTTTCTCCCTTTCAACATAAGACCAGAGATACATACCCATATCATAGCCGACTCTGGTCCACTTGAATCCAAGGTCATATTGTATTGGCCAGAGCATGTCCTGGGTGAACCTATCCATGCCGTAACCATAATAGGTGGAGGATACCTGCACACCGGCTCCGTATGCAAGCAGCGCCAGGTTCTCGCCGCCCGGGTCCCTGACTTCGACCTCACCTATCGAGAAGGCATGTCCCCAGTTGCCGACCGGCTGCAAGTTGTTGGCAACGATCCAGATATGCTTGGCTGTCCTGGGTTGAAAACTGATTACTGACGGACCGGCATTTGGTCCTGAGAAATTGGTGTTTTCGTAAACCGCTTCCCACACCCTCGCATCGCGGCTCAATTTCACCGTGAGATCTTTTGGGAGAACCTTCCCGGTTCCCATGCCCGGTCCGGCCTGGCTGCAGACTAATGCCACGGACGCCACGGTGGCCTCCGCTGGGAGATCGATGCGAATCCACTCCGGCTGCCTGTCAGCCGCTGTCCCTCCTCTCGACGACCACGCGGTTTCCGGGTCACCGTCTATCAGGTGGACAGGAAGAAGTGGTTGATCATCGTTCCACATCGTCTTAGGCTCACGCGCGGGAGTCGAGCCGCACAGGTTGTCTTGTATCTCCCAGGACTTTCTCGGGGTGAACTTGACGACCGGATGGGTGTTCCCTTCCTGCATTACCATTCCCCGCAGCAGGTCGGGGCTGACGCTGTAAACGGAAGTGTAGCCAAATGAGTACACCGGCAACCCCCGCACGTAGGCTTCTATGGTTGCGTAGTCTTCGATCTTTGGCCCAGCTTCAGCAAGACACGGCACACTCTGGCCAATACCCATTGCGGTTGTGGAAATCAAGACGAGAAAATAATGAAAAGCAGCAGATTCTCTCATGGTCCATCTTCCTCCTTCTGATCCCGGACAATCGGCCCATTACACTATTGCTCCCTTTGTCGCTTCAGCAGCTCTATTTCATTCTCAAGTTCCTTGATCTTCGCGTTTAATCGTTCTATGTAAATGTGCGCCTTCTCCAGTTCCTCGAGTATCCCCCGCTGGTGACTGCCGACATCGACTATTTCGAGTCCGTTCTCATCGACGCGACGAGGGGAGACTGACGGCAGGTGCTTTTGCTTCCACATCTTCTCAGAGTGCTCTTCGATGGACTCCAACTTGTAGTCCGGCTCAAAGACGTAATCGGCGTGCAGCAGACCCCCACGCTGGTATATGCTTCCGTTCACGTCCAGCTTTCCAACGGGCGCAGTAGTCCCAATTCCGACGTTCCCGTTGCCCGCGATGATCATTCTGTCGGCAGCCAAATTGGGACCGGAGCGCGTCGAGAATCGGATAGAGTTAGCGAGCGGCCCGGTGCCCTGGCCATACGCGATTAGACTCAGATAACCGCTGTTAACTGCGCCGGTCTCATCTGGAGCCATGACTATCCCTGCTCCGCCGTCCGTGTCGTTGTTGATCGCACGGGCCGAGAAGAACTGCGTTACCGCCGAGGCGGACAAGCCGGTTTCCTGACGCATGAATAGTGTCATTGGATTTCTTTCGATACAGATGATGTCTCCGATGAGAAGATCACCCCAAACAGCCACAGTCGGCTTTATGCCCGTGTGCGGCAGGTTCGGAACCTGACGGTATGGCTCCCAAAGGTAAAGCCTCATCCCTCCCGCCTCTGCGGGCAGGAACAGGTTGAGAGGCGATCCATCGGGAGCTATGGCAAGAGTGGGGGTGTAGCCCAGGTTAGCATGGTTGGTGTAGGTGAAGTTCCACCCCGTGACACCGGGCCTCTCCAGTGTCAGCATTGAAGCAGTCGAACCCGATGCGACGTGAAGCGCGGATGTGGGATTCGACCTGCCTACTCCCACTTTGCCGCCCGAGACGACTAACTGACTTCCACCGACTTTGAGACCGTCACCCGGCAGGGTGAGAGGCCCGGTCATAATGTCGCCCGTGGTGTTCACCCAGTTATCCGTAACCACAGGCATAAAGGCGCCAGAGGTCAGTCCGCCAAGCATCTGTGCGTTCAATGCATACGGTGACGAGACCAGCTTCTGACGCGGGGTGAGGGGCTGCCCATCCATGCTTATCCCGAGATACACACTGTCCGAGGTGAAGATCGATATTGGAATCAGATTGCCTGGATCATCTCCTATCTGGGCGGTGAACAATCCCCCTGCGTCGAGTTGGACCGTATCCGTGTCGAAAAAGCCCGCTCCAAGCTGGCTGCCTCCCGTCTCAGCATCCCAAAACGTGAAGGTAACAACCGCAGAGCCGGTCATCGGCTGGCCGTTGGTGTTCGTCAGCTTCCCCTGATAGCTGATGGTGCGCGGGACAGCCGCCCCAGGCAGGCTCGCCGCAACTGCAAGCACCGCTGCCAGCATTACATCGACTATACGAAACTTCATTTCAGTTTCATCCTTTACTGTGCCGAGTTTAATCTTCGATATGCCGGTCGAGGACATAGCGCATCTTGCGGACCATTGGGGCGGTAGTCCGCAGTAAATTCTCCCTGCGATATGTCGGATACCACGGTGTGTTATTCCGGGGGGAGACGTTGACAACCGTATTCCCGCGCAATCGGAGAGTGTAGTTCACGCCGCAGAGCGTCACCTTCTCGGTTGCTTCGACCATAGGAAACTCCACGACTATTCGGTCGTTAGGCTTGAGGCCATCGAGAACAAGATAGTTATTGTTCCATATATTTGCGACCGACTTCCTTCCCACTCGGCAGCGCACGTCACGGCGGGAAACCCAGTTCGGAACACGGATCAACAGCCTCTTCGCGGCCTTGTTCTTGATGACAACCTTGCCTTCGTGGGGCAGATAGCTGTCGATGTCGAGCCACGGTGAAGCGCGGTTGAGAAGCAGATTGACCTGCGCCGTGCCATTCCCCAAATTGCGCACAATGCCTTCCCAAGCGTAATACAGGGCTTGAGAGGCGTTTCCGGTGCAGCAGTGCATAATCCACGTGCTCGGACAGGTAGACATATCGGCGTAGCCCGCCCATCCGCCGAGGTTCCTGTCGATCACACGATCATCGGTCTCCTTTGGAGGCGACGCCTTGTGAGGACCGGAAGCGGCAGCGCATTTCTCAAGCAGCGACTTGTCTATCAACTGCTGCTCGACCAACTGATTTCGCGCGTAGCGGTCTACATCCTCCCAGTAGTCTCCAACTCCTGCGTCCGCCAGCTTTATCGCCAGCGCGACCATATCCGCCGTGCAGCAGGCTTCGCATCGGGTAGCTCCGTCTCCATTGGTGCCCTCAGGGAACCACCCAATTCTGGAGACACCGAAGTTCCGGGCATACTCATAGCCGTTGCGAACAAATTCTTTCATACTCTGATCATTGGCAACAATAGCGTACACCATCAGGCCGCGGAGCGATGCCACGTGGGCGTGGAAATGTCCAGAGAAGTGCCCCCGCTCCGGTCCGACAATATGCGCTGGCTGTGCCTCCGGCGCCCACAGCTTCGGCTGGCTGAGCCAGTTGGCGAGCTTGCGAGCGAAGTCAAGAGTGTCTTTATCCCCGGTCATTTCAGCCCACTTGGAGAGGGCGCGAACCACGCCGGAATGATACATATGGATGCCGAACCCGATATCCGTCGGCTCAGGAAGGTCAGGCGGATAGCCTGACCGTGGGTAGCTGAAAGACTCTCCGATCTTGGGATCGGGGAAATAGGCCATGTCTCCTTCGAATCTGGCGACCTTTCGCAGGCCGGAGATCATCTCTTGAATGTAGTGCTTCCAGATTGGGTTTCCATCGTACTGGTACCAAGCCATCATAGCAAGAAGGAACCTGCTGTTTCCGTAGATGTTGGCGAAGTCGTCGTCGGCACGGTCCCAATCGTGGTGCCAGGGCCTTCCCGTGAGCGGCGCGTAGTAGAGGCCATCGTCCCCGATGAGCGCGAGCATACGCTGTATCATCCCGCGCTCGATGTCCAGGTTCTGCGCGCTCCCGCTCATCAGCCGCATCATGGGCAGGGATTCGGCGAATTTGGGATTATTGGTCGGCAGTCCGCTCGCCTCGTGATGCATGAACGGCGGGTTCGAGCTAAAGCGGGCAACGAAGTACATCTCGTAGCCGTAATCAGGGTCGAGCGCGCCTGTCAGGCAGTTGATGGCCAGGCGAGCGCGGTCCGCGAGGTCCAGAGTATCCGGTACCTCCGATTCGTACCGCTTACCCTCAGGCGGGGAGACCAGCTTAGCCGCAATCTTCTGTTCTTTCTTTTGTATCTGCTCTGTCCACGCTGCCAGTCTGGCTGTATCGTTCGGTTCGGCCGCTGCGGGCTGTCCGAGACAGAGCGTGGCGAGGCCGACCAGCAGGCCGGCAAATGCCCAGACCCAAGAGAACGTTGATAATGTGTGCATTCGTTTCATTTGTTCCTCCCTTATTGCTCCACACGCACAAAGACCGGATAGTCCTTTACGAGCATCCCTTTCAGCACACTGTCGCCACCGCTTGGAGTCAGGTTTAGCTCCTGCTCAGTCCCGTTGAAGATGTCGACAACCCATGCCCTTTTCACCTTCGCGGCTGGAAGGGTGACATCGGTCCTGGCCTCGACAACTCCGTCCATCGTCCTGCCCGGCATCCACGCAGCTAACATAACCTCGCCGCCTCGCTTGAACGTGTAGCAGTCGAACTGCTTGTCTCCCGTGAAACTGACTTTGAAGTCGAATGGAATGAACCCATCGAGCACTGTGGAGATGCTTCTGAAGGCGTAGTAGATCGGCTGGGGCTGCGCAGGGCTGATCGGATCAACTGAGAAGACGTTCCTCACAAGGTTGCAGTCCCAGTCTACCTTCCCGGTCTGGAAGGTCTCATTGTACAGCGAGACCACACCCATTCCCGAGTGTGCGGTCATGAGCTGCGCAGAGTACTTGGCCTTTTGCATCTCGGAGCACCCGAACTGTCCCCACCATTCTTTGGTCTCGACCGGCGGATAAGGCGCAGCCCAGGTCCACTCGGTGGCCAGGTACTGCCCCTTGAAGCCGAGAGCCTCACAGTCTTTCTTGAACTTGTTGAAGTCCTCCCAGTAGCGCCGGTACTTGGGGTTGTCGGGATCGACCTGATACCACGGATGCCAGCCGACTGCATCTATCTGCTTGGCAAGCTCGCCGTTGTTCAGTTTCAGGCAGGGCAGGACGGCTTTGTCATATATGCCTCCGCCACCATCCGGAGCAAGAGTCGCGGAGCCGAGCAGGATCTTGGCTTTGGGGTCGGCCTTCTTGATTACTGGGATCGTAGCGAGGAGAATCCTGTGATAGTCCTCCCAGGGAATGCGCTCCCACTCGTTGCATATCTCGTAGTAGGCGACGCGGCCTTTGAAATGCCTGACCATATAGTCAACATACCTCAGATACCCATCCATCAGTTCCTTGCTCTGGCTCGGCCAGGGCTGGTAGTCGTAGTAGGTTTCCATCATCTCGCAGGTTCTGGCCTTCTTCCAATCAACCTTCCGAGGAGGGTCGGCGTAGAGCCAGTTGCCTTTGTCCAGTACGAGAATGACATTCATCCCGTTCTTGTGCGCCTCGGTTATGCACTCATCCGCCCTCCTGTCGATCTCGAGCTTCCCTTTTTCTCTCTCTACATAGCTCCAGAGGTACATCCCCATATCGTAGCCCACTCTCAGCCATTTGAAGCCCAGGTCATACTGAATCGGCCAGAGCATGTCCTGAGTGAACCTGTCCATGCCGTAGCCATAGTACGTGGAGGAGACCTGCACTCCTGCACCCTTCGAGATCAGAGCAAGGTTATTGCCCTCCGGGTCTCTTGCCTCCACTTCACCGATGGACACCGCACATCCCCAGTTCCCCACACGGCCGAGATTGTTCGCGACGATCCAGATCTGCTTAGCCCTCTGTGCCGGGAAATCAATCACAGTTGGACCGGAATCGGGGCCTGAGAAGTTTTTGTTTTCGTAGACGGTCCGCCATTCCCTGGCATCCGTGCTCAGCTTGACTACGATCTCCCTGGGGAGGACTTTTCCCGTGCTCTGCCCAGGACCTTTCTGGCTGTACACGATGGCAACCGATGCCACCGTGCTCTCCGCCGGCAGGTCTATCCTGATCCATTCCGGCTGCCTGTCCGGAACTCCTCCGCCCCTCGAAGACCATGCAGTCTCAGAATCTCCATCTATCAGATGAACTGGCAGAAGAGGCTGGTCGTCGTTCAACATAGTCTTCGGCTCTCTTGCAGGGGTTGACCCGCAAAAGTTGGACTTGATCTCCCAGCTCTTCTTCGGCTTGAACTTGACAATGGGGTTCGCATTCCCTTCCTGCATAACAATACCGGGCAGTAGGTCCGGCCCTACTCCGTAGACGTAGGTGTAGCCGAAGGCGTAGACGGGGATCTCCTCCTTCCCTACATACGCTTCTATCGTCGCGTAGTCCTCGATGCCGGGCGGCGAATCAGCCCACGATGAGCTCACGACTGCACAGAACACTACGACCAAGAAAGATTTCGATATACACGTTCTCATAAGCCCCTTTTAACCTCCTGTCATCTACTTCCCCGTGAGAAACCGGGCTTTTTGTGGGAGTCCGATCCACTTGCGCCGGCCATCAGGCGACTTGATAATCTCGAACCGGTCAAATACATCGCCATCCAGGTCTATCGCCTCCCAGCTCAGCCGGTTGCCCTCGATCACGGCTTTGCAGTAGTGGATTCTGTTCAGGCTGATGACCGCATCGAACCACGATGGCCTGGCATCATCGGGATTCGGTGGATTGAAGCCTGAGACACCCCCGCCGGACGTAATCATGGTAACTCCTTTTGCGTCATCCCGCCGACCAGTTCTCGTGTTTATCGGATAGGTGCGTTCGTAGAAATGATGATGGCCCCGAATTATCAGGTCTACTCCGGCATCGAAAGCCATGGGTTCGACGTATACGGACACGCCCGGATCAGCCATACCATGGGTGGGGGAACTGAGCCGGGCGTAGCGCGCCCCCGGCTCGTGATGGAAGATGATCTTCCACTTTATGTTAGCAGGAATAGATTTGAGTTCGTCTCTCAGCCATTCAATCTGCGATTTCTGCGTGTCCACGGCCGGATACGGCCACTGCAGCGACTCCAGGTGCGGGGGTTGTTTCAGCGTTCGGAACAGCGAGAAGTTGGTTACGAACAGACCCGCGACGTAGACCGAATCTTTCTTGACGAAAGAGTAGTACAGCTTGGCGTTAGGTAGATCCCATCGCGCCTGCCACTGCTTCATAGCAGCGGTGAAGTCCCCATCCATGTCGTGGTTGCCGGGGATGGCGTAAAGCATCGTATTAGGCTCCCTGTAAAGCGGGGCAAAGATGCTGAAGAACTTGTCCCAGGGTTTTGGGTCGGCCCCGTTGGCCATACAACAGTCCCCTGGTATCAGGACGAAATCAGGTTTCTCAGCCGCTATCCTGGCTACCAGGGTATGCAGGAAGTCTTCGTGGCCCTGCGTGTCGCCCAGGACGAAGAACGTGATCCGTTCCTGTCCGGACGTCTCAGCCGTTTGAGCTGCTGGCTTCTCGGGAGTTGCTTGGCCTCCGGCCTGCGGGCCGGACAGAGCAACGGAAACCAGCACTGTCAGCATCAATCCGACGGGCAGAACTGCCCGATAGCGGCGATTCTTTCTGTGAGTTGAACAAATGCTTCTCTGATTCATTGTTGCAAATACCTCACTTCCGTGTCATAGCATCAGGTTTCTGAAACGCGTCCTTCGTGCTTCGACAGGCTCAGCATGG
>JACPPP010000253.1 GCA_016190935.1 Armatimonadota bacterium
GCAATATACGCCGCATCTTGAGCCATCCTGAGCTTGTCGAAGGATGAGCGTGTCGAAGCACGAAAGGTGCGGCGCTTCGTAGACGGCACCCTTCGACAGGCTCAGGATGCCTTGAATATGCTAAAAACGATGCTCCTGGCCTCAGTAGGTGGGGATTTGTGTGTTTGATTCCTGCTTTTTCGGCAAGGCTTTCGATTATATGCGCGATTCTGTCCTGTCTGTCCGTTCGCCATAACAATTCACGATTAGCTCTGGTGTCTTAAGATCACCGCGCCGCAGCAGGTATTGTCGCAATGCTCCCACTGTTCGAGAGCCGAACAGCACTATTCGGGGCTTGCCACCTTTTCCGTGTCTGACTACGAATACTTGACGATGGAAATCTACATCCTCAAGGGTTAAATCGCACAGCTCGGTAGCGCGTAGACCACAGTCCAACAGAATGAGCAGAACGGCTTGGTTTCGTAAGCTTACGAAATCCTTTTCAGTCTTGGCCTGCACTAGAGCTGCAACTTCATCCACACTTAGCGGCTCGATAACTGCTGTCGGCGCTCTGGGCAATGCCACAGTAGCCATTGGGTTTGAATCAAGCAGTCCTTCGCTCAGCAGGAACTTGAAGAACGGAGAAAGGACGTTGTGGTAACGCTTCGCCGTGGATTTTGAAGCTGTCTCAGACTTGCCGACAAGAAACCTCTTGATTGCCTGCGTAGTAAGCGGTCTTTTCAAACGCAGTGCCGCCCATTACTGGCCTATGTGAAGAGGGGAAGTCACGACTCAGCCACTAGTCTCGTTGCTTATGCCAAGCCGAAGCAACAAAGTTCAATAGGAGAATGGATCGTTCGGGTCGGGGCTTACGATCATCTCCATGGATTGGCTGTCGGGCAAAGTTTGCTCAAGTTTTGCCTTGTTTCTTATACACCTCCTGAAATAAGTGGCGGGGTCGTCGGGCCGCTTCTGGAGAGTCAGGTTCATAGCTCTGACAACCTCGTCCTGATCGCCGTCCGCAGCGGAAATAGCATCGCGAACCACGACCCTGCTTATCTTGCCATCCAGCTTGGAGAGATGGGAGAAAACCGCCTCGTCCAGCGGGACCTCCGGTACAGGAGGGAACATCTTTATTCCGTCCGGCCCGCGAAGCACGTTCGGACGGGGAAACTTCACGAATATCGGCTGGGAGAAGTGAGGATGTCGCAGCATAAGCTGGCCCTTTGAAAGGGTCGCCAGCTTCTCCTTGGTCGCAGTCGTCAGAACCTGGTAGCCCGGAGTCGCAAGCTCATCCATGTCCATCCGGCCGTAGATGCATGTGGCGCTGTTGCCGACTATCCGTTTGTGCACCTGGCTCCGGAACTGCTGAGCGGAAAAGAGCACCAGACCGAGGTAGCGGCCCCGCTCGGAAATGTCGAGCAGAGTCTGCTTGAGATAGGTATCCGGGCCATCAGATGGAGCATACTTATTCAGCTCGTCCACAACGACCACAACGTGTTCCACGCCAAGCGTCTTCTTCTCCAGAAGTTCCCTGAGTTGGCTCACAACGCGAGTAAACACGAGGTCCTGCCCCTGCGGCTCGACGTTGGCGACATCTATCACATGAATAGACCTATCCTTGAAGTCGCCCCAGGGGAGGTCGCAGACCATCTGGTCCGGACTGATAAGACCACGATACCGGGTGACCAGATTGCTCAGACGGTTGTAGACCTTCCGTATTGTGGCATAATGATGCGTCTGCCACTCCGACCTGTCGTTGGCCTCCATGTACTTGAGGACGGTATCGAACCACAGGTTCAGGTCGGTGAAATCGTGAACGGTGATCTTCGTTCCGCCGATGTCGCTCGTCTGGTCTACAACTCTCTGATTGATGTACTGGATGAGTGCATCCGCTTTGGCGTCCAAATCATCACGGTTCAGCACGACCTCCGTAAACTTCATGATCTCCTTCAGCCCCCACGAGAGCGGACTGACGTTACGGGTGAGATCAGGGTGCGTCCTGAGCGTATTCAAGTTCATACGGTCCGATTTGAACGGGGCGTAGTACTCCACATTCTCGAACGCGCGCATCGGAACGCCCAAAGCCTGGTACATCTCGCGTTCACGCTCCGTCAAAGCGGGAATTTCATACTCGGGATAAAGGCCGGCGTACTCGTGGTCCGGCGGCGCCTCGGCGGGGAAGTCCAGAAAAAGCAGATCGGGTCCCTTGACGTTGAAGCAGACCGCTGCAACGTCGCCCTTGAAGTTAGCAAAGATGCTGGACAGAACAAACTCGATTGCGCTGGTCTTTGTGGCAAGCCCGGATACGCCGGTGAGGTTAAGATGCGCAGCCTCCGGTCCGAGCAGAAAATCGGCATCCAGATACACGGAAGACAGGAACTCCCCGTTCTGATAGAGACCGACGGGGATTCCGGATGTCTCCTGGAACAAGTCCATCCTGAGAGCACGACTCACTGCAGGGTCATCAGCCAGGTATACCGGCCCGACAGGCACCGGTTGGAGCGGCTCTTCCGGTTCTACCCTGAGAACCGCCGCACTGTAGCATCTGACCTCCGGCCTCAGAGTTGCGGGTTCCGCGCCGGGATCACCCTCTGCCGCAATGAAATCGTGCAGCGCAGAGGCAAGGTCGGTGAATCCAAATCCTTCGACCACGACGCCGTAGATATCGCGCTCGTTCGCCTTGACGTGTACGAGCGTTCCTATGCCGACCGGAGAATCCATAGGCGTCCAGAAGTTGAAGCTGTAGGCAGTGTTGGGCTTGGCCTCGGTAGCTATGACCTTTCCAACCTGCATCGGCCCTTCCATATCCATCTTTCTTACCTCGCCTCCTGCGCACAGGGACGTGCGACACGTTTACCCGGCAAATGACGCCGGGCCATCACGCATAGCCACAGATTATGAAGATTATGAAGATTCCGCAGATGGTGCAATTTGATGGGCTGGGTGGCGGACATGGACGTCCGGGAGAAGCTGCGTCCAGGTCATGCATGACCCTGCCCATCAATCCCACCGGACATGGATGACTCGGACGATCAGGATTTCGTATAACTTCTAACTTCTCACGATCCCACGCTCTCACGTGTGCCCCTTCATTGCCCTTCCTCGTGCTCAGAGTCTACCGTCTTCCGAATCGGTGGTAGATTTCGTCATCATTCCGCTTGCCGACGGCGGATACATGCAGAACATTATCCTCAATCCTGTAGATGATTCGATACTCGCCAATATCCGCCCGTCTGTACTCTCGACTGCTGCCTTTTAGTGCTTTAGAGTCCGGTGGTGAGGGATCGGTTCTCAGAGTCTGTATTTTGGCCACTATCTGTCGCTGATGCTTAGGGTCTCTCGTGGAGATAAAGTTGCACGCTCCATTAGACACCTTAAGCCTCAGCATTCAGTATCTCCTGGATGAAAGCTTCGCTCTCTTTAACACTCAGGAAGCCTTCCTTCTCAGCCTCCTCCGCTTTGGCGATCCATAATCTGTCCTCCAGGGCCTCGAGCTCGGTGTACCTCTCGGACGAGATGACGACCACGGCCGGCCGATTATGCTTCGTGATGGTCACAGGCTCTCTTAAGGCTGTATCCATCAAGACGCCAAACTTGTCCTTCGCTTGCTTCGATGTTAACACTACCATAGCTATGCGCCTCCATAGGTGTCCATTATGGACATTATAGCCCACAATTACTATTCCCGTAAAGGCCCCTTTCCCTAACCAATTCACCGACCGAGTAGGGCTGCAAGCGCGAGCACACACAGCACGGCAAGCGAAACGAGAGCGTATTTCTTGTCACCCTGAAGGATTAGCGCGACCATTGCCGCGATGACACCGGCCGCTGGTGAGACCAGCAGGGCCAGGAGGCCGAGGTTGATGATTGCTATCGGATCGAGGTGCAGCGCCCCGCGCAGTATTTGCAGGATAGGTCCCGGTTCCTCTCCCGCCTTTGGATTGATTAGAAACAGGATCGAGCCCCACACCAGTATCAGAAAGCTCGTCACTACTCCAACAGACATCGCCTTCTGAACATACCGATTAACGTCAGCGTGTGCGCGTCTCATCCGATTCACCTTTCAAGGCCCTCCAACACCATCTGAACGGCCATAACCGCGATTAGTAATACGAAGGCTTTTGTGAGCGCGCGCGCGCGCAGTTTCCCGGCAGCCATTGTGCCGGCCCTGGCGCCGATCAGGACTCCGATTACGGAGGGCGCAACGACCGCCGGGTTGACAAGACCGCTCGTCCAGTAGACGAAGGCTCCCGTCGCAGCCGTAACCCCTATCATAAAGCTGCTCGTGGCAATTGCGGCTCTCATCGGCACATGCATAACAATGTTCATCAGCGGAACTTTTATGATGCCGCCCCCAACTCCGAGCATGCTCGAAATTATCCCCGCCGCAATGCTTACCGCCATACCAGTCGGGACACGGATCACCATATAAGAGACTGTTCTTCCGGTGATCGGATCAACGTAGCTGCCGTCTAGGGTCGAGTCCTCGTTGATCCCCGACGGCTCGATATGGACTCTTCGACCTCGCATCATGTTGACTCCTGCGTAGACGAGCACTGCGGCAAAAAGAAAATAAAGATAACGGCCGCTTATGTGGACGGCGATCATACCTCCTGCAATCGCTCCAGCGGCGGTGGCTATCTCCAGCAGAAGTCCGAGGCGAATATTAGTGAGACCCTGGCGGATGTAAACCGTCGCAGCCGAAGCCGATGTGGCGATTACGCTTATGATGCTCGCAGCTATTGCCACTTTGACGTCGAAGTTGAAAAGTAGCGTCAATCCCGGTACAAGTATAATGCCTCCACCCAGGCCCAGAAGCGCTCCTATGAATCCTGCCGCAGTCGAAAGCAGGATCAGGAGCAGAAAAGTCACTATCATACGAGCATCCCTTGTTGGGGGTTGGGTGATGGGTGATGGGTGATGGGTGATAGGTTATGGTTCATGGGAGAACCCTTTGTCACCTATCAGCATGCAACCCTTCAATCTAAAATCTAAAATCCCCAACCGTTCCCCATGTGCTGGTTCCACTAAGAGCCCGTATGTTCCTCTTCTTCCGCAGCCTCTTTTTCCCACTGCTCCATAAGTTTTTCCCAAAACTCAATGTACGGACTGACGTCTTCGGACAACTCCGTGAACTCCGGGGCCTGGGAGAGTTCTTCTTTTTCCAACGGCAGCACCAGGCGCTTGTTCGCGCTGTCCAGGTACAGCACTTCGAGCGGCACTGCTGTGCACCGGTCCATGAAGCAGACCGACGCGAACGGCACCTCGCCCGTGTCCACATCGACTAGCAGATCATCTACCTTGCCGAAGACGTCTCCTGCGGAATCAGCAACCGGCCAGCCCATAAGGTCCGGCTGGCCGGGTTCGGTTTCGTAGTCAGTTTCACTCAGCCTGACGAGTTCGCTGTTTGCTTCTTCGTTTTCTCTTGGATCCATTTCTTGCCCTCCGTTCAGCCAGCATAACCACTAAGTCGCAGATTATGCACAATATCAGTTGTGATGCCCTACGTGAGTTGCTTACCCGGCGGCGCGGCGGACCAAAACTAGTGGGGCATTTGCTATGCAGCCGATGGCCCGGCCCGTCACGCGCCGGGCCATATATGCCGCACGTCCCCGTGCGGCGCCTCCGGATTTGAAATCCGGCCCCATCAAGGGGGATGCAGTCTGAAACAACTGCTGACGCACAATTCGGGTTATCCGCCCAGGCCGAGAAGACGGCGTTCGGCTACGGGCGCCCAGTCAGGGTCCTGCAGCTCGATAGCGGCCTTAAATCTATCTCCCGCCTCTTGTAGACGCCTGCCTCTTGCAAAAAGATCGCCCTGCATAACGTAAAGTTTCGACAGCAGCTTCCTTGCGGCAATAGCAAACTGATCATTGCCTCCCGTCTCAACCGTGCTGCGAAGCTCGCTCTCGGCCTGGTCGAGGTCGCCGAGGTAGAGGCTCGCGGCTCCCAGATAGTAGCGGCCGGCTGAGAGCGTTGGATCGGCTTCCACAGCTCGGGCGGCCTGTGCTGCTGCGCCGGCATAATCCTGGTTTTCGAGAGCATGCCTTGCGAGTTCAGCATAAACCACTGCAAGCCTTCTCTTGGCATCGGCCGCCGCGTTCGTTGAGCCGGCAGCTCTTAGCGCGTTCAAATACTGTTCCGTTGCCTTATCGAACTTGCCCTGCGCAAATAGCCTGTCGCCCTGAGCGGCGTAGCGCCTGGATGTTTCCACGGCCGTACGCTCCGCATACGCGGCATAGGCCTGGTTGACCGCGTAGACGGCAAAGACGAGCATCCCCGCGAGCAGCACTCCAACGAGCAGAATCCCAAGAAACCCGCGGGTCTGCGCGGACAGCAGCGGTTGCCTTGCAGCAGGCGGCGCATAGTCCTGAGCGGATTGGGGTTGAGCGAACGGGTCGGGTACTGGCTGAGCGGATGTCCACGGTTGGGGTGGGGTGGGGGAGTAGCCGACGGGTGGGCTGTAGGTTGCGCTGGTTTGGCCGGGTGTTGGGCTCGTACCCATAAACGGCTGCGCGCCGTTCGACCTCTCGCTTCGCAGTTCCTCGGCCATCTGCTCCACCGTCGAGAACCGCATATTTGGGTCTTTGGCCATAGCTCTTTGAACGACGGCAACAAGGTATGGCGGCACTCCGGGGGGCGCTGGCGGTTCGGCATTCATAATGTTGTAGGTTATCGTAACTATGGTGTCTCCCGTAAACGGCTTCTGTCCGGAGAGCATCTCGTAGAGCATTACGCCGAGTGAGAAGACGTCCGACCTGCCATCGATCTGCTTACCCGAGACCTGTTCTGGGGACATATAGCTTGGTGTGCCGAACACCTGGCCGTTGGCCGTAATAGACGGCTCGGACATGATCCTGGCGATGCCGAAGTCGGTCAGCTTCACATATCCGCCGGGAAGAATCTGCACGTTCTCCGGTTTCACATCGCGGTGAACCACGTTGTGCTTGTGGGCGTAGGCAAGCGCTTCGGACAACTGCAGGGTGATCTGCACCGCCTCCTGAACCGGGAGCGCGCCGCGGACCTGAAGGACGTCCCGGAGTGTCTGCCCCTCCAGGAACTCCATAGCGATGTAGAATCTGTCTCCGTCCTGGCCGACGTCGTAGACTGTGACGATGTTGGGATGGGCCAGCTTCCCGGCTGCCTTTCCCTCTCTTAAGAAGCGTTCGATGCGTTCCCGCTTCTGCGCCCCGGTCAGGTTCGAAGGAAGACACAGCTCCTTGAGCGCGACCCGCCGCCCCAGCGCAGGGTCAATCGCTTCGTAGACAATATCGTTGCTCCGGGCGATCTCGCGGACTATCTGGTATTTGCCTAAAGTATTTGTTGAACTGCTCATCTTTCATTTTGCACTTTGCATTTTTCACTTCTCATTTCCCTATGTCCTTGACAGTCGATCGCCGGGGAGATTCCTCCCCGGCGGGCGTGCGGCGGATATTCATCCGCTACCTGAACCGCGGAAGCGCGGAATAGAATGGAGACGCGGAATTTCAGCATTCCGCGTCTCAACCTCCTTCCGCGTCTCCGCGGTTCTGGAGGCAAAATAAACAACGGACAAATGTCCGAGACACCTGAGCCGTGGATAAATATCCACGGCCATCGAGGACTGCTCATTTTTCATTTTGCATCTAGCATTTTCCCCTGAACCTGATTCAGGGGCATTTCCCACGGGTTTATCCTGCTTCGTCTTGGCCGATTATATCCTTGACGGCAACAACTACAACCGTAATGTTGTCCGGCCCACCGCGTTCGTTGGCTGTGTCCACGAGG
The DNA here is from genome assembly GCA_016190935.1 of Armatimonadota bacterium. GTDB lineage: Bacteria > Armatimonadota > UBA5829 > UBA5829 > DTLH01 > JACPPP01. The sequence continues at coordinate 7,750 of JACPPP010000253.1, forward strand.
TCCATAGCGGCCCTGGACGGACTGGCGCCTGCGGCCAGTTCGAGAATCTCATCAGGCTCTACGCTTCCAGACAGGCCGTCGGAACACAGGATGATGGTATCGCCCACACGAAGCTCCTCAGCTATAATATCGGGTTCGACGGACGGCATGTTCCCAAGCGAGCGAGTGATGACGTTCCTGAACGGCGAGTAACGTGCTTCCTCCTCAGTGAGTGCGCCACGTTTCACCTGCTCGGCCACCCAGGAGTGGTCCTCTGTCACCTGCCTGATCTCCACTTCCCGGATCAGGTAGGCTCTGCTGTCGCCGACGTGTACGAAATATGCCTCATCCGCTCGGATCACGACCGCTGTCAGTGTAGTGCCCATTCCCGACCGTTCGGCTATCATCTGCGCGGTGTCGTGGATCAGGCTGTTCGCCTCACGCACGGCCCTCCGCAGGCTGCCGGCCACCTCGGGAGATCGATCGGCATAGTAGCTCTTTACGACCGTCTTCAGCGCGATCTCACTTGCGATCTGGCCTGCGGCATGGCCTCCCATGCCGTCTGCTACGCCGTAGAATGAGCCTTTGATCGCAAGAACATCATCTTCTTCGGGCTCATAGAAGTCGAACTTGTCCTCGTTGTTCTCGCGCACCCGTCCGAGGTCTGTGCGAGCGCCCATTTTGACGACCGTGCGCACCCTCCTCGCGCGCTCGACCAGCTTCTCCCATTCGCGCTCCAGTTCGGCCGGTATAAGCTCGGCGGTTATCTCGTGCTCTTCCTCGGCCTCTTCTACTTTCGTGCGGTTCTCCTGATTCATATCGTAAACCTGAACTCGATCTGCCCCACGGTCATCCTGTCGCCGTCTGTAAGTTGCCTTGGCTCGTTCGGGACAAGCTTTTCGCCGTTCACAAACGTGCCGTTCGTGCTTCCGAGGTCGAGGATTGAAAAACAGCCGTCGGAAGCCGTGATTACCGCGTGATTGCCGGATACGTAGGGGTCTGGAATGACGATATCATTGGCGGGTCTTCTGCCTAAAGAGTTCTCGCCCGGCCTGATCAGATACTCCTCTTCACCCGCAAGCGGGACAAGTCTGGCCAGAGTCGGGGCCTCCTCGTGTATTTCCAGAGTCTGCACCGGTTCCGCCAGCGCCTGGTCGGGGCTGGCCTCAAACTCGGCCTCGACACCTGGCTCTATCGCAATCTCCGTCACTTCAGACTCATCGGTCGCTTCGTGTTCTGCCTCTTCCAAATCGACAGGAGGAGGAGGCGGTTCTTCGGCGGCTTCCTCGACCATAGCCGATTCCTCCGCTTCCTCTTCGCGCTCTTCCGCTTCCTTGATCTCAATCGCTGCCTCGGCGGCAGCGATAGCCATGTCCTCCGGCGGCGCTTCGAGTCTGACCACGGCTGAGCCGAACTTGACCTCCGCTCCGTTGCCCACTTCCACCGGATGCCCCGGCTCCACTCTTTCGTCTCCTACGAAAGTTCCATTCGTGCTTCCGAGGTCCTCAAGCAGATATTCGCCGCCGGCCACAGTAATCTGGGCGTGCCGGCGCGAGACGGTGGGGTGCGTGAGGAGCACATCCGCGTCCTGCCTCCCGATGGTGTTGATCCCCGGGTTGAGCGGAGATTCCCGGCCCGTCGATACATCCACAAGTTTCGCCATCGGACCGACCTGCGCTGTGACCTCGACCGGTGTGGACGACAGAAGAAACCCGCAGTCGGCGCAGTATCGGTCGCCGCCAGGGTTTTCCGTCTTGCATACCGGGCATACGATGGTCACAGCCATCTGTGTCGGCTCTGCTCCCTGCCCCGGTACCATCTGCGTCGATCCCAGGTCAGCAAGCTGGGTCTTTTCGTTGTTTTCTGTCATCTGTAATCCTCTATTCATGAAGCTATCAGCTCTCAGCCGTCAGCAGTCAGCCACTCGACTTGCAGAATCTCCTCCAGCTTCTTGAACTCAGGATCAGCGGTGATAAGCGGACAACTTAGGTGAATGGCAACTGCCGCGCCGAAGCAATCTGCAAGAGATATAGGGTATTTGGCTTTCAGTTCGATCACCTGCTCTATATAGTCATCTGCCGAAAGAATATTGATCGGCAGAGCTTCGATCGCGGCAACCACTTGAGGCGAGTTCTTACCCCGGCGGGCAATCAAGTACTTTACCTCTGCCAGATTGATGATCGACATGTGCAGTTCGACCTTACCATCCGCTGCGTCCAGAATGAGTTCTCTAACGCGTTCCCATCCCTGCTCTTGCTGAAGAAGGGTCAGTATTGCAAAGGAATCAAGTACATATCTACTCACGTTCGAGGTCTCGCTGTCTTTCATTGGCAAGCTCCTCTTTCATAGAAAGTTCGCCTTTGAAGATACCGCAAAGGAAGTCCACCGGATCAGGCGGAATAGGAGTCAGTAAGATTACTCCGTCGGTTTCCGAGATGGTCAGTTTCTGACCGGGCTTGATGTGCAGTTTGTCCCGGATGGCCTTAGGTATGGCCACCTGATACTTCGATGATGCTCGAACAACGGGCATAGTTTTACTCCAATGGGATCGATAAGATTAAGTTTTACATTACTTTGATTATACCACAGTGAACCGCAGATTGCGCCATCTGCGGAATCTCCATAATCTTCATAATCTGCGGTTCACTCATCGCTCATTGCTCCCCTGCTCCCTTTCCGCGGTCGAGGTTATATATCGTGCCCACCAGAGTCTTCTCGACGGCTGCTCCTCGCTGAATGCTGTCGATGGCCTCCTGGACATCTTGCGCCTGTACTACTTTACCCTGCTCCAAGAGCAGCGCCTTCGTTTTCTCGAGTTCGTGAACCGCTGCTGCCGGAGCTATCTGCTGAGTGCGCATACCCATCACCGTGCGCTCGAGGTTTCTTGACGCAAGCGCAACCTCGATCTCTCTTTGCACCCGCTCGTTTACATTGGCTGAGACTACGCTCTCGTCCGGCGTAAACTCCAGCACAACGTCCTCGGCTAGACTTTCCTGTTTGCCGGTTACGGAGTCATCGTAAGCTACCTCAACCCTGGCGACCCGGTAGATTCCTGCTGGGCGGGGGCCGAAATGTAGTTCGAGCAGCGCGCTCTCAGCGCTTCCGCGTTCTACGTCCGGCAGAGTGACCTCGGAAAACCTGTTGCTGAAGGTTGGGAGCCGGCCATAGACCTGGCGGAGTTCGACCCATCGTGACAGATTGACCCTCAGCCGCAGGTTGCGCGCTACGACCGTCATAAGAGTCTGCAACTCACTGCGGAAGACTTCCGGAATGAGTTCGGGGCGGGTGATATAGTAGTAGTTGCCCCCAGCCCGCTTGGCAATACCGGCCAGAAGTTCTTCGTTGTACTCGCCTCCGAAACCCAGTGCGGTCACAGTGATGCCGCGGCTTTTCTGCTCCGCGACGAGTCCGACTATCGACTGAAAATCCTTCACGCCCTCGGTTGGGTCTCCGTCGGTAAATAGCAGCGCGCGATTAACATAGCCGGGCGAGCGGACGCTCGCGATCTGGCTCGCGCCCGCTGCAATCCCGTCATACAGATTTGTAGTATTGCCCGGAGCGAGTCTATTGATGTGTTCTTTGATAAGGGCCTTGTTCACCACACGTCGGGCGGGCATGACGACGTCCACTTTCTCCTCGAAAGTGACTATCGAAAGGACGTCGCTCGGCTCCAGCAGATCGACCACATAGCTGCACGCGCGTTTAACGTAATCGAGCGGCTCTCCCTCCATCGAGCCGCTGCGGTCGATGATAAGGCAGAGATTGAGCGGCATTCTGGCGCCGCCCAGGGCATCCGTTGCTCTCAGGCTGACCAGCACGTGCTCGCGCGAGCTGCGGGTCGCCATGGCATATCGGTTCCCCAGCACGCATTCCAGTGTAAGCGCCTTCTGCGGAGGCGATGCTATCTGTGTCTTATCCATGTTTGATCCTTATTCTTGATGAGTCACGAGTTGCGAGTTTTGAGCTATGAGTTATGAGTTTTGAAACGCGGATTACGCGGAAGAAGCCGTCAGATGTCAGTTATCAGCCATCAGCGGTCATCTTCCACCAAAGGCGCCGCACGGGGACGTGCGGCATGCTTCGACAAGCTCAGCATGAGGC
>JACPPP010000261.1 GCA_016190935.1 Armatimonadota bacterium
AGGAGTCATGCTAGAAAGATGCCATTAGTTACTGATTATCGTCAGGTCTTGGAAGTCTACGACGAGGCCAGGGAGCGGAGAGTGGTGCTCCCCATCTTCTGCTGCGAGGACAGAGAGACACTGGAGGCCATCCTGGCCGCAGCGCTTGAGGTAGGACGCGAGATCGGCATCAATGACCTGCCGATCATACCCGGCTGGACCGCGCGGAATCCTGGTCGCGCCCAGATGCGGATGCTGACCGCATGCGGCGACCCTATGGTCGGGATGAGGATGATGTTTTCCGACATCGAGGTATTTATGGGCGAGACCAGCCCGTACCGCAAGCTGCGAGTGATGCCCCATATGGATCACGCTATACCCTGGCTGGAGTCGGACATAATGCAGGGATTTGCCGATAGGTTCGCTTCAATAATGTGCGACGCTAGCGCGAAGCCCTTCGAGGAGAACATACGCTTGACATCCGAGTTTGCTGACAAGGTGCGGGGCAAGGTAGTCGTCGAGGGCGCCGTTGACGAGGTATCGGACAAAGACATCGAGGGTTCAGAGATCATCTTCACCAGCGTCCCCCAGGCGGAGCGGTTCTTGAAGGAGACAGGCGTGGACATATTGGTGCCCTGCGTCGGCACAGCTCACCATGCCATCAAGGAAAAAGCGGAATACTCCTCCGAGCGCGCCCGCGAGATCAGCTCCGGGGTGGGGAATATACTTTGCGTTCACGGTGGATCTTCTCTGGGACCGGAGGATATCGCCGGACTCTCGGACGATGGGGTTATTAAGATTACCGTCTTCACCAGGCTGGCCGTGAGCGGCGGACAAGCAGTAGCAAGGACGGTGATCGACAATCTCGCGGATATGCTGATGGAGTCCGAGATGCGCCGGTTGATAAGCGACGGCTTTCTGGGAGATAGAGTGCTCGAAGCGAAATCGATCGGGCCGAAGCTGCGGTCGCTTGCCAATCCCCAGCGCAGGGATGCCTGGTTCGGCGCTGTGAGATCCAAGTGTGTGCGGTACCTCCGAGAGCTTGGCTACAGGCGATTCGAATGACGCACCTCAGCCACGCACAGCAATCCTCCGAAAGCCGGGGATGCAAAGGGTACACGTTTAGAGAGCGCCTGGTCAGGACGTTGCGGGGAGAAGAAGTCGATCGCCCGCCGTTTGGCGTAGGGGTAGGGTTCTTTCCGTGGGATTTGACGCTTGAGCGCTGGAAAGACGAGTCTGGGATTCCCGATCTCGACGTGGTCAGTTATTTCGGATACGAGCCAGACTTCATGCTGGTACCCCTCAACCTGGGGGTATGGCCACCATTTCAAGGGAAGGTGCTTGCGGAGGACGATAGAACGATAACCATGCGCAACGCAAACGGGCTAGTCTATCGTACAATGCGAGACGGGTCGTCGATGCACGAGTTCCTGGACAACCCGGTTCATAATCGAGACGAGTGGCAGCGATTTAAGGCGGAGCGGCTCGATCCGGAGGCGCCCGGTCGTTTCGTCAAACCAGGCTATAATTACAGTCCGGGCAACAATGTGGAGTGGGAGACAACTACTGTGGAGGAAACTGCTGCCGAGGTGGCGCGCAGGGCGGACCAACTTCAGGTCGGTGTTCAGGTTGGGACCTTCCCGTGGGGATTGTTCGGTACCGCGAGAGATATCCTGGGGGTGGAGGAGTTACTCGTGTCGTTCCACACCGACCCAGACCTGGTGCATGACATCATGGACACTCTGACCGACCTTTGGATAGGCCTGTATGAGAAAGTCATTCCACTCCTGCGCATTGACTGCATCTTCCTGTGGGAGGACATGTGCTGCCAGCGCGGCCCGCTCATCTCTCCGGCTATGGTTGATGAGTTTATGATGCCCAACTACAAGAAGATTCACGATTTCGCGCTCTCACATGACATCCCGCTGATGTGCGTGGACACTGACGGCGACGTCGACGAAATAGTCCCGACCATGACGGAGCACGGCGTGAACGTCATGCTTCCCTTCGAGGTACAGTCGGGGTGCGACATCGAGGAGTATCGCCGCAAGTATCCTGAAATGGGAATCATCGGCGGGTTGAACAAGCATGCTCTGACGGAAGGCAGGAAAGCAATAGACGCTGAACTTGAAAAGGCGGAGCGGATGTTGGAGTCTGGGCGCTACATTCCCGGTCTCGACCACTTGGTCCCCCCGGATGTGCCCTGGCATGCTTTCGTTTACTACGCGGAGCGGCTGAAAGCGATTATGGGCGTGCGAACTGTCAAGGAACACTGGAAAGGTCTCGAAAATGAATTTAAGAACTAAGATCGATTTTGCAGACTGTGTATTACTGTCCTTGGTCTGTGTTCTGGCGCTCAGTCTGGTCAGGGTCGCCAGCGCCTCATCGGAGTCGGGACTTAGGGTCATATTTGAAGACAATTTCGACAAAGGCTCGCTCGCATCCGTCTGGACAGGCGACCGAAGCGCAATAGTCGTCGAACACGGCATTGCCACGTTCAGAGCAGGCTCTTCGGTACCCCTCAACGTCGAGCTGGCCGACTGGGTGCTGGAGTTTCGGGCGCGCTTCTCGAACGATGACTCGACCGACGCTCAAGAATGGATACGCGTGGTCAACGCGGGCGCGCACAGTAAGTATGGCAAAGAGGGAGTCGGAGTGAACGCGCACAAGCGCAACCTCCCCTTTCATTATGTGCTCCAGGGTATAGCATCCTTCGTTTCGCCTGATATATGGGGTTACGCTAACGACGGCAAGTTCCACGATTACAAAGTTCAGTTCATCAACGGCGAGGTAAGCTGGTATCAGGATGGCGTTCTGATAGTCCAGATGACCGACCTATCTGCCGGCTCGAAGCTGTGGGAGAAGCTCGATATAGCCTCGGACCCCCAGCGCCCCGTGGAGATCGATTGGATCAGGCTGTCCGCTCCCCTCAAGCAAAGCGGTTGGTCGAAACGTCCAAGCCTGGAAGAGCGGCAGGCTAACTGGAAGAAGTTGACCAGCGAGATGTGGGAGCGCATCGACGCGCAGATCGGCAAGACGGATTGGGAGAATCATCCCGTCTACGGCGCCCGCATTATCCGGTCGAACGACACAATCGAGATTGTCCGCCCGGTGGTACGGCTGCGGTTTTCCGGCAGCAATTGCTCCATAAGCGCATGTCGGCTGCGGGATGTCGATTTCGACGGGCTTGTTCTTCCAAACCTGATCGTAGTGGATGATTCGGGCCGCAACTATCAGCAAAGTTACGCCAATGATGGCCGGCTTCAAGTTCGTGACCAGAAGGAAAAAGCTTTCGTAACCGGGACCTTCACCCCGCGTTCTGCCGACGGAGCGGAGGCGCCCGTGGAGGCCCGGGTCGTCTACGAACTGCGTAAAGTCAGCGGCATGCTTTTCGTGGACTACACGATCACTCCAAAGGCAGGCGCCTCGCCCGCTCTGAGACGATGCACGGTCACGGCCGGCCTCGGGAGCAAAAGCCGGAACCTCAATACCTACTCCGTTTTTCCTACCTGGGACGTGTTCGAGGGCACATATCAGGGCTATACCCACAAGGACCTGAGCGGTGATATCGCTCCCGGCGCAGATCGAGTCGTGGCGAATCTTCCCACGGACTATGCGCTCTGGTGTGATGGAAAGGTCGGGTTTCAGCTTTACCATTCAGGCGGCCCTTACAAGCAGATGCCAGTGTCCGAGGCGGCGCGAAGCGATGCGAACGAGATGACTTTCCTTACGGTCGAGGCGCGAAATGGGGAGAAATTCATCTCTATGACTCCATGGAATCAGGGGCAGGAAGGTTCCAAGCTCCTCGATCAGCCCTTCAAGATCAGCCTGGGCCTCGGTCTCTTGCCCTCCAGGGAGTTCAAGCCGAAGTATGCGACGGTCTGGGATCGCACGTTTTCCCTCCCGTTCTACGTTGACCACCAGGCGTGGTCAGGCAGGACCGAGGAACTGATCCGCCGGAACGCCGAGCAGGGCGTGGACATGACTACCATTTCGCTGGCGATGTACTCACAAGCGATCTCTCAGCCGACCATTTACCATCGCCTGGTCGATACGCTCCACAAATATGGTATGAAGGTCCTCTACTATACGGAGGGAACTGGGGCTCCGACACGGGATGTGGTTGACTTCGGGCTTATGAGCAATGAGGAGTTTGAGAAGGCTTTGTTCACGGCCCCGCCCGATGCTCCCGGCGTGCATGCCAACATGGCCATCGGCGACCTCAACTCCCCGCAATTCCGACTGATCCTGCTTGCGACGCTTTACAACTGCTTGAAGAACTTCGGCGTCGATGGTATCTACGTTGACAGCTTCCGCCCGGATGCTTTCCCAGGGGGGCCGTCCAGACTGAGGGGAGCAACGGACTTCGCAGAGCGCGCGCGCTTGCTGTTGGACTCCTTCCCGGAGCGCAAGTACTTCCTCGGGCACAACTGGAGCTTTATATCCCCCGGACTGGAGGGAGTGACCGATTTCACTTACCCGGGCGAGCAATTGATGAACGCGAATCTCAAGACGCTTCCGCCGTTCGAGGCCAAGCTCGGCTACAACTCCTTCGCGGTGGGAGCGCAGGTGATTCCCATTGACCTGAGGTCGTATGACCTCGAGAGCATGGCGGTCTTTCATCAGTTTTACAGCGGGTGCGTCGGCGGGATCATGAACTACCACCCATGGATGAAAACCGATGTCGAGTCCGGCAACGCGGGCATTTACAGAGACCCCAAGCCGTGGATCCGAATGGACTTCACCGAGCAGGAGTTGGTAAACGCCCAGAAGTTCTTCCAACCCCTCTCGGTCTTCCAGGCCCAGGGAGTACATCACCCCATACATTCCGACTACAAGAGCTATGTCTCTTCCTGCCCGGACGGCGTAGTCGCGGTGGTCTATGATCGCCCGGATGCGGAGCAGCGGCTTATCACCGTGTCGAGGGCCATGGTCGATGACGCGTCCCCGGGCACCGTGTCCGTTGGGCTAAACCTTTCGAAATTCCCCGTCCGGAACCCGATCGTTTACGACTGCGTCAATCACAGATTGGTAGAAGCGCGAAGCGATCATGACAGCCTTACTATCTCAAATCTAAGCCTCGATCCTGCGCCTCAGGTGCTATTGGTGAGGGAAACGCCAGAATCGCCGTCGGTCGTGTGGCACTCTCGCACCGTCAGGGCGGTTGAGTCGGAGCGGTATGAGAAACAAGAGTTGCGCGTTCGCGTGCGCGGTGTTCCGAACTGCACCGCCACCTTGTGGGTATACCTGCCCGAAGGATTATCAGCAGCGAAGATTGCGGCGGTCGGGCAAGGACAGATTGTCGAGCGGGAAGCTGATAGGCAGATCGTGTGCCTGAAGTTCAATCTTCCTGCAGGAGGTACATCACATGTTCGATTGCAGCTTGCGAAGTAATACGTATAGGATGCTAACGCTCGCCTGCCTGATGCTGGCATTCACGCTGGCGGCTTCGGTTTGTCAGGCGGTGGTGATAAATATTAACGCAGAAAACCCTATAGCTGGTGACGGCTACTACATCAGCGGTCCCTATGGTGGCTCCACTACAGATGCCTTGACCCTGATGGACAATGTCGTGAGCAACTACGCATCCTATAGCTTCGCCGTATCTCAGGCTGGAACCTACACCCTTCGCCTGATGTACTGGGATAACACAGCTCCAGAGCTTCCGCGGTCAGACTCCCCTCGCGAGGATTTCCGCTGGAGGATTGGCGCCAGTTCATACACCTATTGGGACGGCTACGGGAGCTATGGGTGGAATCTGATCTACGGCGGGCAGTATACCCTGACGGCCGGCACTCATACGCTCCGCGTTACAGCGGATTCTACCAGCACGTTCAACAGCGGATGGGTAATGCTGGATTACATGACCCTCACGCTTGCGAGCGGACAGCAGGTAAACACCATTCACGACGCAAAAGCAGCCGAGGATGACACTCCCGTGGACATCAGTGGCGCAATCGTCACGGCTGCATTCTCCAATTTCTTCTATATAGAGGCCGAGGATCGTTCCTGTGGCATCCGAGTTGACAAGTCGGAACATGGCCTGAGCGCCGGGACGAAAGTCCGTGTAGCAGGGATTATGGCGACGAGCTCAAGCAGCGAAAGATACATAGCCGCGTCTTCAGCCTCGAACGTCGGAAATGGCTCTGTTGATCCGGTTGCGATGAATAACCGCAGCCTGGGCGGAGGCGACTTCTCTTATGTCCCCGGCCCTCCGGCGCGGGGGCAGAAGGGTGTGGCCGGCGGAGTTGGCACGAACAACATCGGTCTCCTGATTACCACCTGGGGCAGGGCGAGTCTTATCAGCGGAATGCGCTACAGCCTCTCAGACGGGTCGGGAGTGGAAGTCATCCTGGAGATGCCGGGCGGGATGTCGATTCCCGAAGGCAGTCACGTTGTTGTGACCGGAATCAGCTCCTGCGAGAGGGAGCCGACCAGCGGCGATCTCAAGCGGCTCATCAGGGTGACGAATGTGCGCGGCGACGATTCCATATCTTGGTCTCTCTATGAAGATTATTTCGATTCCGGCGGGCTTAACGGCGCCTGGTTGGGCAACAGAGGCTCAGTGACAATCAGTGGTGGAGTTGCGACCTGCACCGGGTCGATCTATGTGCCGCTCAATGTGGCATTTACCGATTGTGTGCTGGAGTTCCGCGCTAAGTTCTCAAGGAACACCGCAAGCAATAATCAAGAATGGGTTCGGTTGCTCAATACTGCTTCTGACGCGCGCGGCCAGCAGGGAATCGGCGTCAATGCTCACAAGGCAAATATTCCCTTCCATTACGATTTGTACGGCCTGGCCCCATTCCTGTCCCCGGACATCTGGGGTTGGAACAACGATGAGAACTTCCACACTTACAGGGTGGAGTTTATCGGAGGAGTGCTCAGTTGGTATCAAGACGACGTGCTGATAGTCGAGGTGGCGGATGTGTCGGCTGACTCCACGCTATGGCAGAAGCTGGAGGTGATGGGATACCCCGATCGCCCGATCCAGCTCGACTGGATCAAGCTGTGGGCGCCGAACGAGCAGACCGCCTGGCCGGCGAGACCGATATTCGCGGAGCGTCAAGCATTCTGGAGCAGCCACATAGACGAGATGTGGACTCGGATCGACAACCAAAAGCAAAATATCAACTGGCAAACGCATCCCGTCTACGGCGCGCAGATCACTGAGGCAAGCGGTTCAGTCACGGTGGTCCGGCCTACAGTGCAATTGCAGTTCTCCGCCTCGAATTGCAGCATCACCCAGTGCCAGCTCAGAAACCAGGTCTTCTCGGGCCTGGCGCTGCCGGACCTGATCATGACTGACACCATTGGCCGGGAATACCACCAGAGGTACGCTGTCAACGGCTCACTTACCACCAACGACTCTTTGGAAAAGGCGACCATTACCGGTACGTTCACCCCCCGCACGTCGGGCGGCACGAGCGCTCCTGTGTCGGTGCAGGTCGTATACGATCTGCGCAAAGTGAGCGGCATGCTCCTGATCGATTACACCGTCAGCCCCAACCCTCCCGGCTCGAACCCGACCTTCAGACGGATGACCGTTGCGGCAGGCCTGGGAAGCGCGAGTCAGAACCTGGACGCTGTCCGGGTTCCTGGCTACTGGGACGTGTTCACAGGTGCTTTTATGAACGAGACGGTGCAAATGGACGTCAGTTCAACAGCAAACAGCGTGTACTTCAACGGCCCCGCGGACTATGCCACCTGGACCGATGGGAAGGTTGGCTTTCAGCTTGTCCATGGTGGCATTGCCATGAAGCAACTGCCGGTTACTGAAGGAGCGCGCAACGACGCCTCGCAGATGAAATTCATTACTGCTGAGGCCAGGAACGGCGAGAGGCTGGTCTCGATGACGCCGTGGAATCAGGGGGCCACCGGCTCTAAAGTCCTGGATCAGCCGTTTGCGATCAGCGTGGGACTTGGCTTGATGCCGTCGAGGGAATTCAAACCCAAATACGGAACAGTGTGGGACAGAACGGTGTCTCTTCCGTTCTACGTAGACCATCATGCGTGGTCAGGTCGTACCGAGGAAATGATGCGCCAGAATGCTCAGTTGGGCGTTGACCTGGCAACAATTTCCATAGGGATGTATTCCCAGGTGATCTACCAGCCTACAATCTATCGCAGGTTTGTTGACAATCTCCACAAATACGGGATGACGACCCTTTATTACACCGAGGGCACCGGCATTCCGACCCATGATGTTGTGACGGACGGCATGCTGACCGAGGAGCAGTATCAGAATGCCCTCTTTACGTGTCCACCCGACGCTCCGGGGCCTCACGCAAACCTGGTTATTGGAGACCTGAATGCTCCGGAGTTCCGGCTGCTGCAGATGGCCACGCTGTACAACTGCCTGAAGAACTATGATGTTGACGGGATGTACGTGGACAGCTTCTTTTTCGAGGCGATTCCCGGCGGGCCGTCCAGACTGAAAGGAGCGACGGATTTCGCCGAGGAGGTGCGACTGCTCATGGATTCCTTCCCTGAGCCAAAGTATTTCCTGGGGCATAACCATGTCGATGTGTCCCCAGCCATTCAGGGAGTGACCGATTTCACCTACCCTGGAGAGCATCGCATGGGCGCGAACTTGCCAGAGCTTCCGCTGATTGAGCAAATACTGCCCTACAATTCGCTGATGGCCGGCGCCCAGGTCATTCCGTTGGATTTGGGGACGTACAACCTGGAGAGTTCGACCATCTTCCACCAGTTCTACAGCGGCTGCGTGGGTGGTGTTGTGAACTATTGGCCGTGGATGCAGGCCGACAAAGATGCCGGCAGCGGCGGTATCTATAGAGATGTCGATCAGTGGGTAACGTTCGACTTCACAGACCAGGAACTCGTAAATGCCAGAAAATTCTTCGAGCCGCTGTCGGTTTTCCAGGCACAGGGCGCTCATCATCCGATTCAATCCGACTATGGCAACTACGTTTCCTCTTATCCCTCTGGAGTGACGGCGGTCGTTTATGACCGTTCCGACTTGAACCAGTGGATGGTAACTGTATCGGACGACGGGAGCGCAACAAAAATCGAAGCGGCGAATCCAGTTTCGGGTGACAATTACTACCTCAGCGGGCCTTACGGAGGCCATACACTTGATACTTTAACCTTGAAAGACAACGGGTCGAATAACTACGCGCAGTATAATTTCAATATAGAGGACGCCGGAACCTACACCCTCTTCATCGACTACTGGGACAATACCCCTCCGGAGCAGCCGCGAGACGCTGCGCCCATTGAGGACTTCTTCTGGAAGATCGACGGTGGCGCGTATAACGGGGACTGGAACGGCTCCTTCAGTGCCGGGAACTATGGGTGGAATCTGGTCAATGGTGGTAATTACACCCTTACGGCTGGGACGCATACATTGCGTATATCTGCAAATGCCGCTACTTACAACAGTGGGTGGGTAATGCTGGACTACATGCAGCTTGTTAAGGCCGGAGGAGGATTCGGAGGAAACGTGACGATAGGGCTGAACCTCGATTCATTCCCGGGCGGAACCCCGTCCGACGTCATAGTCTTCGACTGTGTCAACAAAACCCTCGTCGGCGCGCAAGAGAGTGGAAACACTCTGACAATCTCCAACCTGAGTTTAGACCCATTCCCACAAGCGCTCTTGGTAAGTCCGAAGCCGCAAAACCCGAGCGCGCTCTGGAATTCGCGTACCGTCAGGACTGTTATATCACAGAACTACAACACCGGAACGGGACAACTGGAGTTGCAGCTACAAGGGATTCCTAACTGCACCGGCCAGGTTTGGGTCTACAAGCCTGCTCAGGGTACGGTCGTCGAGCAGACGGTCTCCTTCCCGGAAAGCGGAATTGTGAGCATTGCAGTGCCCGTGCCCTGATTAAGCTCTGAAAGCTTACGGATGGCCCGGCCCGTCTCGCGCCGGGCCGCATGCTGAGCTTGTCGAAGCATGCCGCACGTCCCCGTGCGGCACTTGCGTGGTAGATAACCGCTGACTGCTGACGGCTGATAGCTGACTGCTTCTCTTATAGTGGAGGAATCTTGATTCATGGACGCAAGGACTCGTTTTTCGGAAACGATGCGCTTCGGTAAGCCGGACCGACTGCCGTATTGGGAGTTCATCGGCTTCTGGCCCCAGACCATCGAGCGGTGGCATCAGGAGGGCCTGCCTCAGCACATCTGTGAGAGGATGAACTACGAAGGCATACTCGAACCTGTCCCTATAGAGGAGTTCTTCGACTACGACAGATATGAATGTGTTCCGGTGAATCAGGGCCTGGTGCCTGCCTTTGACGAAGAGGTTTTCGAGGAGACCGATGAATATGTGATCCGCCGCAGGACTGACGATGGATGCATCGTAAAGTCTGTCAAGACAGGAATGGTTCGCAGCGTCCCCAGCGTTATGGACCAATGGCTGGAGTACGCCGTGACCGATAGGGAGTCATTCCGCAAGTTCAGCAAGCGGCTCAACGCCAAAACGCCGGCAAGATATCTCGCCAACTGGGATGAGTACGTTCTGAAGATCAACCGGAGGGATTATCCGCTGGCTATAAGGGTCGGGAGCCTCTTCGGCTGGCCGAGAAACTGGATAGGCATCGAGAATGTGTCGATGATGTTCTACGATGATCCCGCGTTCATGCATGAGATAATGGATTTCATCATGGAATTTATTATCGAGACAATCACACCTGCGCTTCAGGCGATAGACCGCATAGACTTTGCCTTGTTCTGGGAGGATATGGCTTACAATCACGGCAGTCTGGTCTCTCCAGGTATAGTCAAGGAGTTTATGATGCCCCGCTATAAGAGGATAACCTCTCTTCTGCACAAACATGGCGTGGACGTGATCTTCGTCGATTGTGACGGAAACCATGACGAACTAACTCCTCTGTGGCTTGAATCCGGGATCAACGGTGTATTCCCGCTGGAATGTGCTGCCGGCGAAGACCCTGTCCGGCTGAGGAAGGAGTATGGGAAAGACCTGCTTCTCATCGGCGGACTCGACAAGCGGACGCTTATTCGAGGCAGAAAAGAGATGGAAGCGGAGGTGGCATCCAAGGTGCCATTTCTTGTCGAGAACGGTGGATGGATACCGAGCCTCGATCACGCCGTGCCGCCGGACGTATCATTCGATGACTACCGATACTACCTGGACACTCTGAGACGCACGGTCGAAGCTGGAGTGTGATTCAGGTTCGTTATGGCGCTTCTTACCTTCAGCAGTGGCGTAGTATTTGAGTGTGTAAATTCCGTATGATTTTGAGGGGACTCTGGCCCCTCAAAGTGGTACAACCCTCGAACACCGGAGGGCCTCCATCAAGGAGAAAGGCCGTGCGTGGGCCGAGAAAGGTATCCCTGGGCGCTCCTCCATCGGACTTGGCTCAGGACTGGGTGGCACTTGTGCGCAGACTATGATGTCTGTGGTCGTCGACTGCTCACCAGAGGCTGCATCCGATGTTTCAGCCCCCGCTTGGGTCGGAGCTAATCTGCCAACATTCCACCTCGTCAACAATAGGACCAATTACTGATATACTGCTAAACTCCCACCCGAGAGAAAACCGGCGCCAAGAGAGAAAACGGGAGCTTGATGTATGGTTCTGAAAGGAAGTGAGTCCAAAGGACGGGGCAGACGGAATCCAGCTCGGACATCACCCGCGAGCACCGATCCTATGCGTAAAAACGACAAAAGCCCCGGCGATCACACCGGGGCCTTCTAACCTCTAACTTCCAATTTCTAACTTCTAAACTGGTGGAGGAATTGTTCACTCCACAAAAGGTGACGGCGGTTTTCTCTCAAGTCCAAAGGATTGAGACCGTGTGTGTTAATATGATCTCACAATGATATTACTAGGCCATTTTACTAATCATAAACTTGTCAGAAATCTTCTCTAGTGTTCAGCATATCAATGCGTCAACCTGCTTCACCGCTTGCGATGAAGCATTGCCGGTAGGCTACCTCATAATCCTCTTCGGATATCCAGTCTTCCTCAACAATCCACACCTGATCGATACCGCGACCTTGACAGGTCGACTGTATTATCTCCTCAAACACTCCTTCACCAAGCGCAATGTCGATGTCACCATAGGGCTCAATAAGTAAGATCCTTAGAGCGTTGCCAACCGAACGCCAAGCTTCGAATTTGTCTACAGTATCGTTTATCCGGTCAGTCAACATGCTCTGGATTTCAACTGTGGCTTCGGATAGCCTCTGCTGAACGTGTTCGATGTTATCAAATGAACCGTCGAATAGATCCCAACCACCAGCGACTATAACTATTAGGCCGGTCTCTGGAGCAGTATCAGGTATGCCCATATCGTCTCGAGACGCCGGACCACAAGACCAAGGCACTGGTGTTCTCGATCCCACAGTGTTACCCGCGAGAATCCTTTCCTTACAGTGACTGACTGCACGCACAATCGTATCAGAGACTTCCATCCATCGCGCAACATGTTTGTTCCCGTAAGCGCCGTTCAGAGAGGATATTTCTATGCGAAGAGCGTACAATCCCCCGCTCAATTCCCCGCCTAGCGCATTAAGGATGCGATCTGGTAGCTCATGTTCCGGGCGTAGTATTTCGCATCGTTCGGGGGGCCAGCTTATCGTCTTCCTCTCAATCAGTAGCCTCTGTCCACCGGAATCCTCGAGTAGAACTTCGGGAGCCTTTACGTTCCGGTGCCTCGCGTCCAGGCATTCCTTCAGTTGATAATCGCTGCCAGATTCCTGGTTGAATTGCTCCACGAAAGGTCTGATATATACCCACTCACATTTGCATTTCCGTGGAAGATGACTGAACATGGCTCCCCCCTATAAATTCCCAGTTATACCAACGGATAGGTCTCATTCGGCCTTCAGGCAGGGGCCGATACCGGACTCTGAAATATTGTCCAACTACAAAAACAGCAAATTTCGAAGGATGAGCGGGCGGTCGTCTGTGGGAAAGCCTGTCTGCATCCTTGCGTATGCTGCGGGAACGGCAGGTATGGCATATCTTCCGATCTTGCACAGTCAGAGTTCCCGCAGCCAGAATTAAGATAGGATCAATGCTGAGCCTTTGACAAGGCGCTTTTCACCAAGGAGGTCACTTCCCCCCGCCATTTCGGCACAGTCGCCTCAGCCGAGTCGTATACAAACCGCTTGCATACATCCCTGCAGCCGTCATGAATATATTTTGCCGATGGCTCCTTGCCGTTCTTCAGGCATTCGTCCAGATGAGAAATTAGAAGCTCCATTCGTGGCCTGTAGTAGTATTTTACCAGTTCGAGCATATCTTTGCGAGCATAATCGAGGACTGAATCATAGTGCTCGAAATCACCCCAGACGCTGCGGACTGTCCTGACATCGACAACGGCGTCCGCCGGTTTCATGCTGTAGGGAGACTTGACCGCACGGTTGATCTCCTCCGCGAGATAGTAGTCCGGGCACAAGCCGACGACTGTTTCAAGAGCGTCCATCCCCGACCTGATACGCTCAGCGGCGGCGGCGAATGCCCCTCTGTCCTTCGCACGGAACGCCGCAAGCAGGTCCAGATGACTCTGCGTAATCACGTTGCCCAAATACTCTTTGCCGATGTCAACCAGGTCGCGCTTAAAGCACTCGTTGCCGGCTTGTCGGTCCGACTGCTCGAGAGCAATCTTGAGCGCCTTCTTCAGGAAAGGAAGGCTCCTCGTGTATGAGACCAACGATTCGCGTTGATCCAGCGCCGGGACAGACTGATATGACGGGCCGACATAATCGTAGCGGCTGTAAACACTCTGGATCAGCTCTCGCAGGCACGATTCCATACCAACCGCAGGTTCCTCTCCGTAGCGGCGGAGTGCGTAATCACTGACGTAGTCGTCGAGCTTCACTGCAAGCGGGTCCCATCCCAGCTTGGCCGCGAGGTCGAAATAGAAGGGATTGTGCCTGATTATCTCCGGGTTCAAGTAGAAGGCTTTGCAGTTGCGGGCCCGCCTGTCGGTGACAAGACCCTGCATTGATTTGACAAGCCCGGGCATATCGCCGTGAAGGTGGGTATTTCCGCCAAACGAGTGGAGGCGGCTGAATCCCCATTGCTTGCCGTAGAAGTAGTTCAATTCGGCATACTTGTCGGCGACGTCATTGAGTGTTAGTATTTCGTTTGGTATTACATCAAGAAAGGCTTTGATCTGGTCATCTGTCCAGTACTTGCGGTCGATGAACGCCCAGCCGCTCATGAACAACTTGCCCTTCGGTGTCACTGATGCCGCCACATTCGAGACTGCCTTCGCAAACTGCACTACCAGCTCCCGCTTCTCATCTTGACTGGCGCCGGGAGTCGTCTCAGGATAGGGAGCAGTTTCGTAGAGGTGGTCAGTGCCGTATAGTCGATCCAACTGCCGCACCATCTCGGTCATATATCTTGTGAACAGAGGGTCTCCTGGATGTATAAAGAGCTTGGCCGGGTAGTCCAACCAGGCGACCTCGAAATACCCGGTGTCAGGATAACGCCGTTTGAAGGCTGGGGGAACCTCTCCTATGCCGATTGTCGTCACAGTGCGCAAACCGATCGAGTGGGCGTAGGCAACCAGCTTCTTCGCAAGCTCCGCCTGGGCCTTGTCCCTCGCTGTCGGCTCCGGAGCCTCCACGCCCATCGCCTTCACTGCCTCGTGCGCGGCGACGTAATAGCCGATGTAGACGTGGAAAATGTTGAACTTCTTTTTGGCCGCCCAGTCAACCTCGCGCTTCCAATCCTTCCAGCCCCAATACTGCGCCGAATACATAATCGCGCAGCCCTGCATGTTCTGACGCTCCTCGAAATATGGGCGGGATGAGAAGTCGATGTCGCCAAACTCCAGGCTCTTCGTCTTTGGCACTCGCTCGCAATCCCAGAAAAACCCAACGTGGCAGAATCGTTCCAGGAAGTCGTAGACGGCGTAAAGCGCGCTGCGGTCCGCGCTTCCCCCAAGGACGAGATATGTTCTGTCACCGTCCGCAATAGTCTTTATGATAAACCCGTCCAAACCCGGGCTGTCGGCTGAGAGCCGGAGTTTACCCATCCGCACGAGTTTCGCGATCACTGGATTCGTCTCGGGGCGGCCTATCAAAACTACCGACCGTCCGGCTGACTCCAGACCCGAAATCGTTTTCAGCCTTGCGCCGGTCATCTGCCCGATGTATGATGAAAACTCCTCTGCCGCGTGCCTTTCCGCGCTTGTTGCTTGAGGCCCAAGCATAATTGCAGCCGGACTCCCTTGCTTCGGAACCAACTGAAACATTCGCTCAGCATACACCTGTGGTGTCGACATCATCACACCGGCTACAAAAATACATAATGCAATGCGCATGGTCATTTGCTGTTACTCCTCCTATCCGTATCTGCTTACATCCTGGCCTTCCAGTATCCTAACCCGGCGAAGCCGAAACCAATTTAATCACGACAACACGAAACTTACGAAAACACGAAAGAAGGGAAGTCTTTAGCTATGGAAGCACTGAAGGACGGAAACACAGAAGGATGTAGGATGTAAGATGTATGATGTACGATAGGTAATAGGATAGGTAACAGGTAACAGGTAACAGGTAACAGAGGGTGTTCCCATGCCCCATGCCCTAAGACCCTTGCCAACACCTGACACCCGACACCCAACCATCCTACATCATACATCTTATATCCCTGTCCGGGTTTCTGTGCGTCAGTGTTTCCGTAGAGATCAATCCCTTCCGGGTTTTCTCTTCCTTGCGGGG
>JACPPP010000018.1 GCA_016190935.1 Armatimonadota bacterium
CTTTGGGCGATGTGCGGCCATTGCAGCATGATACCCCAAACATGGCGCACACCCGCCGTTGAGCGCTACTAGCGGATACATCTACTTGGTGCTATACTGTAGCGAATAAGATTCAACGTAGCGATTCGGAATCCTGGTCATTCGGTAGATTGCTTTGTCTTCTGCGACTGATCGAATCCCGTAAGTGGCCTGATCGCCATATGCCTCGTTGGACGATCTTGGGTTTATCCCAGAAAGAAGGAAAGCAATTGGCTAACAAATCACTCTATGTAGGCAACATGGCCTACAGCACGACCGAGGACGAGATCCGCAAGCTCTTCGAGCCCTACGGTCCCATCGCAGAGGTCCGCATCATTGGTGATAAGGGCTTCGGGTTTGTGGAGATTCCGGAAGAGAATATGGCTTCCGCGATCGAAGCGACCAATGGCAAGGAAATAGGCGGCCGGACGTTGACTGTCAACGAGGCGCGCCCGCGCACCGAGCGATCTGGTGGCGGCGGCCGTGGTGGTGGCCGCGGCGGCTACGGCGGCGGACGCCGCTGGTAAGCTGAGCAACGAAGGCGCACAGGACAAATGCCCTGTGCGCCTTTCTTGATTCACCGTCCCCTTTAGCCCGAATTATGCATCAGCAGTTGCTTCGGACTGCTTGTCTGCCGAAGCCTGCTGATGCTCGTGAATAATTCGGGTTAGTCTCCATCGTTTATCTTCGCAGTCTCGACCGTCTTCTTGAGTGACCAAGCTAGTTCATCGGCGCACATCAAGACTCGATGGATGGAATGCCGCTCACGTACGAGTTCCGGCGCAGGAAATGGGTCTGTAAGAAGACCATCGCCGTGCTCAGGTACACGCTGTTTACACCAGCGCGGATGATATGTTATCCTAGAACCGCCCACTTGATGGGGCCATATCAATCCTTGGGCTCAGGGAGAGGCGATAACTCGTGATAGTAGTTCAGAAGTACGGCGGCAGCTCGGTCTCCACGACCGAAAAGATCCGAAACGTGGCAAAAAGGATTGCCGAGAGCGCCAGAAACGCCCAGATGGCGGTTGTAGTATCCGCAATGGGAGACACGACCGATGAGCTAATCGCAATGGCTAGAGAACTGACGGTCTTGCCGGACGGGAGAGAGCTCGACAAGCTGCTTGCGACCGGTGAGCAGGCATCGAGCGCAATCTTGGCGCTTGCGCTGCACGCACAGGGCGTGAACGCGGTGTCACTGACTGGAGGACAGGCGGGGATCATCACTGAGAAGGTCCCCAGCAAGGCCCGAATACTGAAAGTCGATCCGAAAAGGCTCAAGGAGGAGCTTAACTCCGGAAAGGTAGCTGTCGTGGCTGGCTTCCAGGGTATTACCGACAATGCAAGCTGGGCCGACATCACCACGCTCGGCCGCGGCGGATCGGATACTACGGCTGTGGCGCTTGCCGCCGCACTTAAGGCCGACCGGTGCGAAATCTACACCGACGTCGATGGCGTGTTTACAACAGACCCGCGCGTCGAGCCGGCCGCTCAAAAGCTTGATACCATATCCTATGAAGAAATGCTCGAAATGGCCGGACAGGGCGCCCGGGTTATGCACTCGAGGGCGGTGGAACTCGGCGAACTCTACGAAGTGGAGATTCTTGTCGCAAACAGCGCAAACAATACCCAGGGCACTTTGATTAAGAAGGAGGACCAGAGCATGGAGGTTCGGAACCCGGTTCGCGGGATTGCGCACGATGATGATGTAGCCAGGTTGACTGTGCTGTCGGTGCCCGACAAGCCAGGGATTGCCTACCAGTTATTCAACCCTCTTGCGGATAGCAACGTAAACGTCGATGTGATCGTTCAGAACGTCTCTCAGGACGGACTTACTGATGTTTCGTTCACGGTCTCGAACGCCGAGCTTGAGAAGGCAAAGAGCGTGCTTGCCCCCGTGATGAAGGAGATCGGCGCAAAGGAACTCGTGACGGACGAGAACATGGCTAAGGTCTCCATCATTGGGAGCGGCATCCGCAGCCATCCGGGTTATGCATCCCAGATGTTCGGCGCGCTATCGAGCGAGGGCATAAACATAATCGGCATCACCACGAGCGAAATCCGGATAACCTGTTTGATCAACAAAGAAAACGTCAAGCCTGCCGTCCGAGCGCTCCACAAGGCGTTCAAGCTGGAAAAAGCGTAGACGACGAGGCAGCTCGAGATCGGGTGCGATATCCCCCTAGATCGGACGTGGTGATGATACCGCGCCCGATCTGGGAAGCAACAAGTAGCCTGGATAATTGAGTGATCATTCAAATCGACCCACATACGCTGGAACGCGCTGAGGAAAGAGGGACCAGCGAACGCGAGATTAGGGAAGTAGTCCAAGCGGGCAGCGACATTCCAGCGAAACGCGGGCGAAGAGCAAGGGCGAAAGTCTATGAGTTTAATAACAATTGGGCCGGCAGGTATTATGAACAGAGGAGGGTCGAAGTAATCTATGTCGAGGAAGGTTCACGGATAACCACTGTTACCGTTTACGTATTTTATGGCAAGTGGGAGTGAGATAGAATGAATATATTGTACAACGACAAGACTGATTTACTCTACATCCGGCTCGACGACAAGAAGCAGCAAGTCGTGAACAAGAGAGTCGCTGAAGACATCGTGCTCGACATCGGTGAGGATGACAGGATCGTCGGCATTGAAATTCTTGACGCGTCCAAACGCGTAAGCCTGGATAAGCTTCTGCCCATCAGTTACACGGCCGCCGCATAATCCCAACCAGGAAGATCTGTTTCGCTGAAGGCTGATAGCTCAGATCGGGCGCGATATCCTCATCAGTACTGTCGAAAGTTCAAGTTGCTGCTCGCTACGACCAGGGATTTGAGCACGAATATAGGCGTCAGAATCGGACATGTGGGATCACCCACAGGGGCATCTGGTCCCGTTTAGGCC
>JACPPP010000255.1 GCA_016190935.1 Armatimonadota bacterium
ATCTGGGAAATCTGCGGTTCAAGTGAGTAGCATTATGGAATTCAGGAACTACATACTTTCAATACTAATATTCCTGCCGGTAGCGGCAGGCGCGGTTGTGCTCCTCACGCCGCGGCGGTACGACGCGTTCATCAGGTGGTTCTCGCTTTTGACAGGCGTCGCTACGTTCGCTGTGTCGCTGCCGCTTTACTTTTGGTTCGATGCATCGAGGGCGGGATTCCAGTTCGTAGAGTTCCGGCCATGGATCAGCATCTTCCCCGGCGAAGTTGAGGGGATAACGAGATACGCGATCAACTACCACCTCGGTATCGACGGTATAAGCCTGTTTCTCGTCCTCCTCACGACGTTTCTGGTGCCGGTTTCGATGCTGGCCTCGTGGAAGGGGATAACCGAGCGGGCAAAGGAGTTCTATCTTTCCCTGCTCATCCTGGAGGGGGCGATGATCGGGGTTTTCGTCTCGCTCGACCTCATTCTGTTTTACGTATTCTGGGACTTTGTATTAGTCCCTATGTATTTCATCATAGGTGTCTGGGGCTACGAAAACAGGGTCTACGCTTCGATCAAGTTCTTCATTTACACTCTGTTCGGAAGTCTGTTGATGCTGGCGGCGATCATCTACCTCGGTCTGCAGAACCCGACCGGGCTGACGTTCGATCTCGTTGAACTCTCCGCCGCCCCGATTGCGCGAACTGCCCAGTTATGGCTGTTCCTGGCCTTCGGAATCGCGTTCGCAATAAAAGTGCCGATATTTCCGTTCCACACATGGCTTCCGGATGCGCACACCCAGGCGCCCACAGCCGGAAGCGTGATCCTGGCCGGAATTCTGCTGAAGATGGGGGCTTACGGCTTCCTCCGCTTCTGTCTGCCGCTGTTTCCAGATGCCTCGACCTACTTCGCGCCTCTGATTTTAGTCCTCGGCATTATAGGGATAACTTATGGCGCGCTTGTGGCATTCGCCCAGCCGGACATAAAACGTCTGGTCGCGTATTCGAGCGTAAGCCACCTTGGGTTCGTGATGCTCGGAATATTCGCGTTCAACGTCCAGGGAGTGCAGGGGGCGATTGTGCTTATGGTCGCCCACGGCCTCGCGACAGGCGCGCTCTTCATAGTCGTTGGGATGATGTATGAGCGCAGACACACGAGGCTTATCTCGGATTTCGGCGGGGTGTGGCGCCAGATGCCGGTGTTTGGGGCCTTCTTTATGATTGCGGCACTCTCCTCGCTCGGCCTGCCCGGCCTGGCAAGCTTTGTAGGAGAATTCCTGGTAATCTTAGGCACTTTTCTCGCAAGGAACTGGGTCTATGCCGCCTTTGCCGCAAGTGGCGTGGTGCTGGCGGCGATCTACGTGTTGTGGCTTTACGGAAATGTCATGCAGGGGCCGACTGAAATACCGGAGGTCATCGGTATGCGCGACCTATCTGTGAGGGAGATATTCGTGCTGGCTCCCGTGATCCTCTTTATAGTCCTGCTTGGAGTCTTTCCAGGGCCGATGCTCTCGCGCACTGAGGCGAGCGCCAGGCAGGTGGTTGAGAATTTGAGGGCGGCAAGCGGTGAGTTGTGGCTGCTCAGCCGGACCCAGCCTGACCTATTCATGAGCATCAGCAGGCTTCGGCATCCTTCGACAGGCTCAGGATGCGTGGTAATGGGCTCAGGATGCAGTCCGAAGCAACTGCTGATGCATAATCCGGGCCAGGATGGGCGCGAACTGGCTGACAGAACAACAGCCCGGCCTCCGGCTGAAAGGGGTGAGTCCGAGTGAGAATACCTGTAGACCCTTCCGACTGGCTCATCCTTATCCCGGAGTTCATACTTCTTGGCACTGCGATAGCCATACTGATGATCGATGCCTTTGCAAAAGCCGCCTCGGACAGGTCTTCGCCTTGGATTTCGCTTGCCGGCACGGCTGGAGCCATTGTCGCCGCAGTGTTCCTCTGGGGCAATCCGCTCTCAGGATTCGGCGGGATGATAGTGAACGACGACTTCGGCGTCCTTGTCAGCACAGCCATATTGACCGGCACGGCGCTTGCTGTTCTCATCTCGGTGGACTACGTCAGGCGCGAGGAACTGCCGGCGGGCGAGTATTACGCTCTCATCCTTCTTTCCACCATTGGTATGCTTCTCATGGTTTCGAGCGCGAACCTGATTATGATCTTCCTCAGCCTGGAGGTGCTCTCTATCGCGCTTTACGTACTTACAGGCTTTGCGAGAATGCGGCCTCGCTCGCAGGAAGCCGGGATGAAATACTTCCTTTTGGGATCGTTCTCGGCTGCAATTCTAGTGTACGGCGTCGCACTGATCTACGGAGCAACGGGGACGGTTGACCTCCAGTCCATAGCCGATGAGCTTATTTCGCCTGGGGTGCTCGGCAATCCGGTCCTGCTGGCAGGGGCCGGGCTGGTGCTGGTCGGGCTGGGATTCAAGGTTGCTGCCGTGCCGTTCCAGATGTGGACGCCGGACGTCTACGAGGGCGCGCCTTCGACTGTAGCGGCTTTTATGTCGATCGGCAGCAAAGCTGCGGCGTTTGCCGCACTTGTCCGAGTCCTCATCTTCGCGATGGGAGGGCTGAGACCGGAATGGCTTGCCGCGGTTTGGGTCATCGCCGCGCTTACCATGACCGTGGGCAACCTGGTCGCGATTGCTCAGGACAACATCAAGCGGATGCTCGCATACTCCAGCATCGCTCACGCGGGCTACATACTCGTCGCCGTCGCCGCCGCAAACCGGCTGGGGCTGCAAAGTATTCCGTTCTATCTTATAGCTTATGCCTTTATGAACCTCGGCGCATGGGCGGTGGTTACGGCGGTCACGAGGAAGGGCGAGGAAGCTGTCGGACTGTCGGACTACTCCGGTCTGTTCTGGAGCCATCCCGTTCTTGCGGGATCGATGGGACTTTTCATGTTTGCGCTGGCCGGAATACCTCCCACCGCGGGCTTCACAGCCAAAATTTACGTGTTCATGGCAGCGGTCGCAGCCGATATGATAGGGCTTCTCATCATTGCCATCGTAACGACCATCATCTCCGCCTATTTCTACCTGCGCGTGACCGTCATAATGTTTATGGAGCGTCCCGCCGAACCGCCCGTAGTCACGGTTCCCACGCCGCTTGCCGTGGCGATAGCGGTTGCCGCCGCCGGCACGATCTGGCTGTTCCTGTTTCCCGGCGTGACCCAGTCCTTCACAGACACCGTCGCGAGGCTGCTGTAAAAAGAGCTGTCAGCAGCGGCCATCAGGCGCGGACGTGCTGGACGTAGTCCTTGTGTGGCTGCCAGCTACAGACGAGTGCCGGGAGTTTGGTGTCAGGTTTTAGCCGCCGCCCAGCCTCGCGGTCCTCACTATGCCCAGAATGCCCTCACGAATATACACAATAGCAATGGCCGCTAGCAAAATTCCCATGATCCGTCCAATGATGTCCGATCCGCTCTCTCCTAGAATCCTGAAGATGAACACGGACGATCTCAGAATCAGCCACGTGACGAAGAACGCCAGCGTGACGGCCAGAGAAGCAATCAGCACACCGTTAGTCCCGACCAGTACAACAGCGGTTGTGATGGCTCCCGGACCGACCAACAGCGGCGAAGCAATGGGCACGACGCCAGCTCCTCCGTCTACTGTCGGCCCGATCGAGACCCTTCCGCTCAGGACAATGGTAAGCGCTATTACAAGCAGCAATAGGCCGCCTGCAATGCTGAGATCGTGGACCGTGATGCTGAAGAACGACAATATCGCTGTACCGGCAAATGTGAACAGCAGCAGCAAGATGAAGCCCGTCAAGACCGAATGGCGGATCACTCTCCTGCGCTGGCCGATGTTCATCTGGCGCGTAACTGCAACGACCAGTGGAAGCAGTCCGAGCGGGTCGAGCACAATAAGAAGGGCTGCCGTAGACTGAAGCAGCAATGTGAGAAAGTTAAAGGTTGACTCGTTCACTTACAAAGTATACCCGTCGCAGACCGCCACATATCTTGACAGCGCTTCCGCCAGGGGATATACTGAGCTCAGGTAGACTTTTCAACCCTGTTCGGAGTTGAAGAATGAAATGGAACAACCGATAACAGATCACTATGAGAGCGGACTGGCTGCGATGAAGGCAGGAGATTCTGACACTGCGGTTGCTGAGCTTGAAGCTGCGAGCCGGCAGAATCCCAGCGACTATCGGACATTCAACGCCCTTGGCGCGGCTTATGCGTCGCAGGGCCGCTACGAAAAAGCAATCGGCGCTTTCAAGATTGCGGAACAGGTAGCTCCCGGTATTGCGCGAATCCACTACAACATCGCGCAGGCCTACGAGGCTGTCGGCATACTCGCCGAAGCGGAGTATGAATACGAAAAGGCGCTGACTATAGACCCTTCCTATACCAAAGCCAAAGAGGCCCTGATGGCCTTGAAGAGCCGAATGCACAACTTCTGACCCCGCCCCTTCGAGGGAAATCCATCCTTGCACAATAAAGTACAGTGACCTCCCCTGCCATGTGTGGAATACCTGTATTAGCCCGAACTCATGCACGAGCATCAGCACGGGTGACTCTACTGGGGTGGCAATTGGACATGCTCGACGTCGGCGCCTGGGCTAAGCTCACCGCTTACGTAGTCTGTATCGGGTTGGTGCTGGAGTTCGCCTATCACACCTATTGGCGGATCAACCGTTCCCTCGTTTCCCGGGTGGTGACGCCGGTACTGCGGGCGTTCTTCAGTTGTGCCTGCGCGTCAATACCCTTTATCGCCGTGCTCGTTGTGACCGGAGCCTTCTGCACGTATATGGACGGTCAGTCTCTGAGGTCACTGGGCCTGCATAGGAGCGAAGATTCGACCCTGCTCGTCGCCTGTGGCACCACGACCGCTTTTGCCTCCGTAAGCCTGCTCTTTTTGGCCGGATGCGTTCTGGGTTGGTTTCGCGTGGAAAGAAGCGGCGTAAGCGGAGACCAGATGCCCGCGCTTTGCGGCGGCGTGTGCGATTTCTCACTTGCTGCAATCTTCGAAGAAGTGGCTCTCCGAGGATACGTGTTCAGCATACTGCACCAGAACTGGGGTGGCGCCGCTGCGGTCACGGGATCCGCCGCAATATTCTCGCTCTTCCATCTGGTCAAGCACCCCCGGATTCCGCTGATATTTACGCTTAACGCCTTCTTCTTCGGCGTTTTGACCGCGCAGACAAGGCTTGTCACTGGGACGCTCTGGATGCCGATTGGGCTCCACGTAGGCTGGAATTTGGCTATGGGTCCGGTATTCGGAATGCCCTGCAGCGGAAAGATGTATAACAATGGGTTGGTGACCTGCGCGGTCCAGGGGCCGGAGTGGCTGACCGGCGGGCTCTATTCTCCAGATGCGGGAATTATAGGCACGACGGCTCTTATTGTGGCTTCCGCAGCGCTTACCTTTTTCCTGCCGATGTAAAGACAGGTAACAGGTAACAGGTAACAGGTAACAGGTAACAGGTAACAGGTAACAGGTAACAGAGGGCCTTCCCATGCCCCATAACCCATGACCCATCTAATCCTTTATCGCATTTTTTGCTCTCAGGCAAGGGAGAAGGAAAGTGAAAAATGCAAAATGCAAAATGAGCATCTTTGGCCACCGGAAAGCTCCTGTTTCGGTCGGATAGAGACTTGTGGAGTGCGGCGGCGCGCCGCCGCTTTGAGCTAGTGCTGTAATTACAGCGTAAGAGAAAGCGGGAGCTAAGCCGCTCCCGCACTCCATAGAAAGCCTGTCGATGCTGTGAGTCAAAGCCATTTTGCATTTTTCATTTTGCACTTTTCATTTTTCATTGTCTTCTGCCCGCATAGGCGGAGATACGATAAAGGATTAGATGACCCATGACCCTTACCAACCCCTAACCCCCATCACCCAACAC
>JACPPP010000256.1 GCA_016190935.1 Armatimonadota bacterium
GGTAGCGACACTAACCCCGGCAGCATGACGCAGCCGTTCCGCACGATCCAGAAGGCGGCGAATGTGATGCAGCCTGGCGACCTTTGCTACGTCAGGGAGGGCACCTATCGGGAGATGGTGCGCCCTAAATGTTCAGGTAAGCCGGGGAAGTCAATCTACTTCGAAGCATATCCAGGGGAGAACGTTGTGGTAAGTGGAGCGGATGGTGTAACAGGCTGGCAGGTTCATCAGGGCGCTATTTACAAGTCGAATATCAACTGGCAGACGGAGCAGATCTTCGTCGACGGGACTATGATGATCGAGGCGCGCTGGCCGAATACCAGAAGCGCTATTACCTACCAGAACTATGCCATCGCCGAATCAGGAACCGACGTCCAGCATATCTACGATTCTCACTTGACTGAGCCCGACGGATACTGGGATGGAGCCTTGTTATGGGTCTATGGTGGCGCGAAGGCCGATGTTACACGCGTCATCAGCTACTCATCTAAGACATTGTACTTCGAGATGACTGATATATCACGTATCGGCCGCGAGTATATGCCCTCTGGGCACTCTACAACTGCGTTCGACCCAAGGCCCGGCAGCCGTTACTATCTCACACGAGGCCCTCTTTCAACGCTCGACTCGGATATGGAATGGTGGCTGGACCGACAATCCCTGAATTTGTATGCGATCCTTCCACAAGGAGCTGACCCTGCAGGCCACACTGTAGAAGCCAAGAAGCGTGGCTTAGGGTTCGATCTAAGCGGTCTTTCTCACATCAACATCAAAGGGTTCACGGTGTTTGCCTGCACAGTGACGATGAAAGATGCTGACAACTGTGTGGTCGATTCCTGCCTTTTCCGCTATCCTTCTCACATGGTTGAGATCGATCAGTTCCCCGGTCCCGCTTCGGCGTGGGAAGCAGGCAGGTACGATACCGGAGTTATTCTTGGCGGGCACGATAATCAGCTTCGAAACTCAACGGTCGCGTGGAGTGCGGGGAACGGAGTAACCCTGCTTCCCGACAGCTACAGGAACACTATCGAAAACTGCCTGATTCACGATGTCAACTATATGGGCATCGACTGCGCCGCCGTCAATGGCCATGGGTGGGGTCATATTATCCGTAATAATACTATGTTCAATACTGGCGACAGCGTCATCATCCACCGCATGTTGTCGAACAGCCGGATCGAGTACAACCATTTGCACAGCGCAGGCATCATTACCTACGATATCGGAATCACATACAGCGGCGGCAGCGATGGTGGGGGTACCGTGATAGCATACAACTGGTGCCACGATAACCCCGGCGGCTCCGGCATCTATCTTGACAACGGTTCGTGCAACTTCGATGTCCATCACAACGTAGTTTGGAACGTACCCTGGAGCTGCGTGCATCTCAACATGCCGAGCGAGTACAATGATGTCTTCAACAATACGCTGCTGGGAGGCTCTGCCATTTCCGGCGGTGGCCCCCCGGGAGACCCTACAAACTATGTCATGACTGGATCGCGTGTCATGAACAATATCTTCGTTGGCACAATATGGGATGGGTCCGGAGGCCAAATCGGCCCCGGCGGTGTGAGTCAAAATAACATTCAGACTTCAAATCCCATGCTCCGAGATCGGCCTTCGTACGACTTTCGTCTGATGCCGGGTTCGCCGGCCATAGACGCTGGCATAGTAATCCCCGGCATTACAGACGGATATACGGGCGCTGCGCCCGATGTCGGAGCCTACGAAGGGGATACCTTATGGCTCGCTGGCTGCAAGATGTGGGACGTGGCTGCGGGGTGGAGCG
Organism: Armatimonadota bacterium; assembly: GCA_016190935.1. Taxonomy (GTDB): domain Bacteria; phylum Armatimonadota; class UBA5829; order UBA5829; family DTLH01; genus JACPPP01. Next base: position 1,790 of record JACPPP010000256.1, read on the forward strand.
ACTCTACCAACCCGGCAAGTGCTTGGGGCTACGGCCTACTTGACGGGACCGACTCGCATGGCAATCCTGCCGTCGGAAGCAAGTTCAATTTGCACATTAACTCCTATATGCCGGTCGATGCGGGTCCGTGGCAGACCGCCTGGATAAGAAGCGACCTTCCAGCACACGTAGGAGTTTGGAGGAGTCGCGGATACTTCACCTACACCTATGATGCACCCCCCGGGAAGTTCGGCGGGCACAGCAACTATGCTGTGCAATGGACTGCGCCCAAGGCAATGATTGTCGATGTCGATGGTGCACTATGGAAGCTGATTGACAGAGACCCTACTCTGAGGCATCTGAGAGCCAGTTTGTTCATCAAAGGGTCACTTATTTTCGATGTGGCCATTCCTGATCGATCCCAGGGATGCACCTCGGTCACTCCTCTCGGTCTCGACCAGGCAATAACTCAGGATGGAGGCACACCTGCCAGCCTGCGCGGCATCTCGGTCGCCGCGGGCGATACAATTATCGTTTACGTGTACGAAGGAAGCCCGACCGGATGGGGGGACTATGTTGGGCTGGACCTCAGGATCATCGAGAGTCCGGGACGAGGAGGACTGATCGGCCAGATCACAGACAAGGCAACGGGACAGGCCATCGCAGGAGCATCTCTGCGTCTGGTCGGATATCCCCAGACTTTCCAAGCGGCAACTGCGGCCGACGGCCAATTCGCGTTTAATAACGTACCGGAAGGAACATATTTGCTGTTCGCGACTCGCGATGGATATGCGTCCGAGACAACGCCCGTCTGCGTGGCGCAGGGCACTGCCACTAATGATCTAATGCTGGACCCGCTTGGCATGGATGTAGCGAGGGCGGCCATTCCGAGCGCAAGTTCTGGAGAGTTCTCAATCTACAATGTTACCGATGGAAATCCGACGAGCGGCTGGGCTCCTGTTGGTGGGCCACTGGGACAGTACATTCAACTTAACTGGGGTTCGCCGACTACAATATCAACGATCTTAATCGACACTTCGGGTCCTACTCGCGACTTTACCGTTCAGTCCTCCACAGACGGGACCGCGTGGACAAACATCGAGCGGGTGACCACTACAGAGAGCGGTCATAGTCACTGGTTGGATACGATTGAGTTGCCATCCCCTGTGACCCTCAAGCACTTGAGGCTTGTGATCAATACTGCAGATCCTATAGCTGCAGGCGCAATCTGGTCAGTCGAGTGCTACAAACCAAAGGGGACCGTCTCCGGATACGTAAAGACTCCTGCGGAGTTGCCTATAGCAGGAGCTGCGGTGTATGTGTACGAGTCGGCCAGCGGCAGGCGAGCCAGCAGTCGACTTTGCCTGACCGGAGTGACGGATGCATCGGGACAATACTCGATCCCGACTCCGGCTGGTCAGGCTATGGTTACTGTCGCGGCTGACGACAGCATTGCTGTGACAAGCGGAACTGTGGCTGTAGCTTCCGGCTTTGAGGCTTTCGTGCCTGATCTTATCATAAGTAAACGTGCTTTCGGCTCCCCGGCCTTCAGCAACAACTTCGACACCATCGCGAACGGGCAAGCCGATCCCTTGCTCGAAGTAGTTTCTGGTGCGTTCATCGGCATGGACGGCGCAATCGGAGCCACAGGAGGACTTGGCAGATGCGAGGCAACCATCAAGGGCTTGATCGCCCGAGATAGCGTTATCGATGTCGACATGCTGAGTTTAGCGGGCGCGGGCGGGATACTCGCGCGATATGTCGACCAGAACAACTTTCTGCTATTTCTTTACAACGAACACGGTTCGCTCGCTTTGTGCGACGTGCGTGACAACCAGTGGCTCGTGAATGAATGTCGCAATTTGCCCATCGACCTCAAGGAGGCACACTTGCGGGTTGTGCTTGCAGGAGAGAAGGGTCAGGCGTTTGTTTCCGATCGATGGAACACCTATTGGTGCGAGCCTTACACTGTGTCGAACCTGGGAACGGGCAAGATTGGTCTGTATGCGGAGACCGGGCAGTCCGCAGTAAAGTTTGACAATCTGATGGTTACCGAAACTTTGCTGGATCAGAACGACATCCTATCTCCAGGAAGCGCGAAGTCTAGAGGCTCGGGGTGGAGTGGATATGTCAGGGGTGTCGTTACAGCAATCTTCCCCGATTACAGCGAGTTTATCTTAGAGTCCCGCGACCGTTCCGGCGCGATCAGTGTTGTTACGGGGTTCGCCGGATCATTGGGCCTGGCCATCGGGGATGAAGTATTAGTTTTCGGCATAATGACAGAAGATGGCCGCCTCGGCGTAGGCGCCGGGACGCCAGACGTGGTGCGAACCGGGGATGTCGTCGATTTAGGCGCTTTGGGAGTGAAGAACAAAGACATCGGGCCAGAAAATCAACATTTGTTGCTTGCAGCATGGGGTCGCGTTCTTACGAACACTGTGACAGCCTCTGACGGGTCAAAACTGTTCTGCATAACCGATGGTTCCTCGGTGCGCGCCCAGCCTGCTAAGTTGAGCTTCTTCGAAGTGTTCGACAACTTCGATAGTGGCGTGAAGAACCCTATGTGGATCGATTACGCGGCCCAGACGAGAGTTGAAAACGGAAGACTGACAGCCACAGCCCCGATATATACAGCTGTTGATCCCGCTGGGTTTGCCGCACAGGATGTGAACATATCAGTGGATGCCAAATCCGATGCAGCCGCTAACACCATGCTAAGGTTTCGGCTGGTCAACGGAAGGATGTATTTCTTGAGCACTCAGTACGTCCCCAGTTGGGGAGACAATATCAAGCGCATGTATTTCCAGGAGATGATAGACAACCAGTGGGTGGGCAGCCAGACACCGATGTTGTCGAATCTCCTGCTGGGTCCTGACATCCACATTTCCGTGAGGCTCAAAGGACAGAATGTCCACTACAGGCTGACCGACGGCATCCGCACGTATGAGTTGGACTATACTGTGGAGCATTCGGAGATCCTCCAACCCGGTTCGGTCGGACTGGCGAATGGTGGAGGACCTACACAGTATTTCGACAATTTCGTCGTCACGGACGCTAATGAACCGGAGGGGGCATTGTGGATTTGTGTTCCGCCTTCTGTCGCAACTCCGCTCGTAAGTCCGGGAGATTACGTAAGGATAGTAGGAATCAAAACCGAAAGGAACGGGAGACCTACGCTCGTTCTAAGAAGACCGATGGAAGAGTCAGGTCCGCTGGCAAAAACTCGATAGCAAAGAAGGATGGATGAGATGAGGACGAGGATCGTCACAAGTATCTGTGTGTTCGCTACGGTTGCTTTGGGACTACAGTGTGCCGGCGCTGCAGAGAAACTGTTTCCCGAAGGGCTTCCCGGACGCAGGTGGACAGTCTTCAGAGCCGACGGCTTTTCCGCACATGTAACGGGGGTGATCTATCGCGGCGGCACGACGCTTCCGGGGATGCCGCTCGGTGGGCTTGGAACCGGCTCCATGCCCCTGGGTACCGATGGAACTCTGGAATACGTCAATACTATCTACAACAGCCACTTAGTCCGAGGGTTCACGCAGTCGAGAGACAGCGCGCCGACTTACCGATTGCCTTTTCTGGGAATAGCAACGGGTGACGAAACTAGAGTGCTTTCCCTGAAGAGGCTTAATGGAGTCCAGGCTGTGACGGACATAGACTACTGGGGGCATTATCCTATAGCCGATCTTGAGTATGACACCGGCGGCCCCGTTCATGTATCTGTCCGAGCCTGGACTCCATTCTATCCTGGCGACCCGGCTGAGTCTAATATACCGGGCTCTGTATTCGAGGTTCGGCTGAGCAACCCAAGTGACAGCACTCAAAAAGGCACGCTGGCCTTCAGCTACTCGGGACCCGGAGGCGCTCAACCTGCCCCGACATACGTTGCCTCTGCGATCAACGGTCAACCGGGCATAAAATACGGCGGTGGAGAGGTCGATGACAAGCTGGTTACTGTTCCCAAAGTCGGGAACGGTGATCTCACCGGGGACCCGGCCTTTACGCTGTTCTTCCTGGGCACTATCAATAAGACCGGCACGGCTCCCGTCCGCCCAGTGAGCTGGGGCTGGAACCTGGACAACACGCCGGGTGATGCGCCGGGCCATAAGTCGGCGATAGAGATCGATTGCTCCACCGACAGGGTCAACTGGGCAACCGGCATTGGGGCAAGCGCCATGACTGCGGAAGGGTCCTTTAGAGAGCACTATGCCAAGCCGGCCCTCATCTGCGTCAGGAAAAGGCCGGGCCCGATCAATTCGACTACGGAAATCTATGTAAATGGCGTCAACCAGCCGATAAGCCCGGCAAGCAGCTCAGCCACACCGAAAATCGTCGTCGGGGATGTCCAAATTGGCGCAGGGATGTGTACGTCTCCCAGTATGGTCGCCTCGGAGATAGCAGTCTATAGCAGGGCTCTTGGAGACGATGAGGCGAGCGAGGTAGGCTGCTATCTCACCAGAAAGTATGGACTGACCACGAGCTACACCAGTTCAGCCGGAAAATCGCCCGACGCGATAGATGGTCTGCACTCCTGGTTCAGGGCCGATGCAATTGCGGGCGTAAGAGATGGTTGTCCTGTGGATATTTCAAACGTCCGGCGGAGGGCGGTAGACGGCAGGTTTAAAGGCGTTAATGTAGAGTGCAACCGCAGCGGCTTCGAACTTGGCTACGCTCTCGGCGTGGTCGGCAGGGAGAAAGTCCGTTTCGGAGGCGCGCTCGGCGCAGAGGCAGCGGCATGGAACGCCATATCTTCCGGGTTGCCGGAGCCTGCCGCGGAGGACGGCGGATCATCAGCGGCAGTAGACTTCTCTTTAAAGCCCGGGGAGAGTAAGACCCTGCGGTTTGTGCTGGCGTGGTACGCGCCGGAGTGGGTGTCTTCAGCCGTCCCCTGGTGGCCCACCTATACACTCGGCAACCCAAACCTGAACAAATTTGGCAACAGATACATCAACACCTACAGCGAGCGATTCACGAGCGCGGCGGATGTGGCCGAGTTTCTGGCCAAAAACCATGAATCGCTCCTCAGCCGTATACTGGCCTGGCAGCAAGTCATCTACGCAGAGGATAAGCTGCCGGGCTGGCTGCAGGACTCTCTCATCAATGTTCTCGCGGTATTACCCCAGGAGAGTCTTATGATGAAGATCCCCGACCCCAACCACTGGTGGGGCAAGGATGGGTTCTTCTGCGTCACGGAAAGCCTGATGTCGTGTCCACACACTTCCTGCATCGCTAACGACGAGTTCGGCGAGTGGGCCGTGAACCTGCTCTTTCCTGAGCTTGGCCTGAGGAAACTAAGCGCCTTCAAGCATTATCAGAAAAAGGATACAGGGCAGACTCCCTCTACGCTTGGAGCAGGCACGGAGGCCGACCGTCCGTGGTTCGATCAGCAGCTTACGCTGGACGGGCAGGTGTATATTCATATGGTGGACCGGTACAGGCTATCAACAGGCAACGATAAGGTTTTGGACGAGTGGTATCCGTCTGTCAAGGCCGGGCTGAGGTTCCTGTACCCGCTGGATGAAGATGGCGACGGGCTGCCCGACTGTCACCACACCAATCATTATCTCGACGCCTGGCCTATGGAGGGCGCCGCCCCTCACATTGGCACCTATTGGCTCTCGACGATGCTCATAGCAGAACGGATGGCGAAGATTCAGGGTGACGCCGCTTTTGCCGCCGAATGCCGCGCATGGTACGAGAAGGGAAGCAGAACTCTTCAGGAGAGGCTGTGGAACCCGGAGGCCAATTCCTACCTGCTGTTTAACGATTCCCGGACCGGAAACAAGTCGGACACCGTGATCTGCGATCAATTGATCGGTGAAATGTGGGCGCGGCTGCACGGGTTTCCCGGAGTCCTGCCATCGAAGAACGTCAAGAAGGTGATAGCCACGCTTGACAGGCTGAATGTGGCCGCGACTCCTTACGGGATCAGGCTGGCCGCCCGGACGGATGGAGGTGAAGACACGACGTCCGGCTATTCCCGCCTTATGGTCCCAAGCTACTCATCGCTCGCTGTCAGCACCACTATGCTGGCAAGCGGCGATCCATACTTCGAAAAGTTGGGGCTTGAGATTATGCGGCGCACCTGGCACAATATCGTGATCCGCCAGAACTTTGCCTGGGACCAGCCGGTCATGGTCAAGATCGACGGGACGCGCGCCTGGGGGTTGGAGTACTATCACAATCCGATGCTGTGGGTGCTTCCACTGGCTGTGTTGAAGCAGGATGTAGGGACGGCCTGCTCCTCAGGCGGATTCATAGACAGAGTCAGGACCGCAGGCAATAATTCGGTAACAGAAGAATCGTAAACCCCCAACCCCTATTTTGAAGGAGGATGGATTAGATGAAGACGAGGATTGTCACACGAATCTGTATGCTGACTACGCTGGTTTTGATGTTGGGCTGCGCCAATGCAGCGGACAGGCTCTTTTCGGAAGGGCTTCCGGGGAGAAGATGGTCAAGTTTCACGGCTGACGGCTACTCTATGCCAGTCACCGGTGTCATCTACCGCAACGGCGACATGCTGCCTGGGATGCCGCTTGGGGCGCTGGGAACCGGCTTTATGCCGCTCGGCACCGATGGCACGCTGGACTATGTGAGCACGATATTTAACAACTTTATGGAGCGAAGAGAGGCCTCGGACAAGCTCGCGAAGGCGGAAGGTGTGATCCAGAATTTTCAGCTCAGGAAGCACATACCTACCTTCCGGCGGCCTTTCCTGGGGATAGCCATAGACGGCAGGACGACCGTCTTGTCCCTTAAGAAAGTCGATGGAGCCCAGGGAGTCGAGGATATCCAGTATTGGGGGCATTACCCGATAGCGGACGTGCAGTTTGAGTCGGCGTGTCCGGTCGATGTAGACCTTCGCGCGTGGACGCCCTTGATCCCAGGTCATGCAGCCGAGTCAAACAC
>JACPPP010000251.1 GCA_016190935.1 Armatimonadota bacterium
AGCTCAAGCTGCGTCTTCTCCTTCGGCGTCAACTCGATATGAAACGGACTCTTCTGAGGCATTCCTCTCCTCCTTTGAGGAGATTATACCACAGAATAATACGTCATCGTATTTATGAAAATGCTTACTAAGCTTCAGGAACATCTTCATGTTGTGTTGGGGTACCCTTACCCCGACACGGGCCGTTGGTTGCGCGGGGGCAGTTTCGGGGAAGGGGTTCCCCGAAACAACGGAAGATCTGCGCAGAGCCGCCGGCGTCGGGTGATCGAATGCGATATCCTCGGTGTTCGGGCGCGATATCGTCATCGCGCCCGAAACAGAATCACCTTGCGGCATCGCACCTCCAAGTTATTCGACTACTAGCCACCACCATGCTATAATCGGCATGGACTTCTTGAGTCTGGGTATTGCCCATATAAAGCGTGGTGACTCCTTGTTCGTCTGTTTTGCCTCCAGAACCGCGGAGACGCGGAAGGAAATTGAGCTGCGGAAGGCTTGGAATTCCGCATCTCCATCCCTTCCCCGCTTCCGCGGTTCTGGTATCATCCGTTAGGCGGGCAACACCTGAGTCTGCGAAACTAATGAGGATCATAGATAGATACGCATTAAAAGAGATGGTCGTCCCGACGCTGGCGGGGATGCTGGTCGTCGTCATCCTCATGCTCGGAAACTCGCTCTATTACCTTATCACCGACCTGGTTCACCTCCAAGCCAGAGTCGTCGATGTCGCTCAACTCCTTCTGCTCAAGGTGCCGTCATTTGCATGGATGATACTTCCCTCCGGCGCGCTCTTCGGGTGCGCTCTTGCCGTGACGAGGCTGGCCCGCGATAGCGAGCTTACTATGATGCGAATGGCAGGCGTGAGCGTAAGGAGGATATTTGTACCGATATTCGTTGTTGGCATAACGCTTTCTGCGGCGCACTATTTGGTGCAGGAGAAGGTCTCGCCCTGGGCTGAGACACGAAGTAAACGCGTCCTCAACAGGATTTACCGCAGCCCGGGCGCGCCCCCCATCCGCCCCAATGTATTCTTCAACCTCGACAACTACTGGTTCTACGTGCAGCGGGTCGAGCGGGAGGGAAAGAATACAGTGCTGCGCAAGGTAATGGTATATGAGCTTCCGGTCGGCGAAGAGTTCCCATCGATTTACACCGCCGAAACCGCCGTCCAGGATGGCAACGTGTGGGTGCTCAAGAACGGAACCGTGCATAAGACAGGAAGAGATGGGTTTACTGACTACGAAGCCAGGTTCCAGGAGGCCAGGCTGGACCTGCGCAGGTCGATAGCCGGGCTGTGGGAGGGACAGAAGACCACGGAGGAGATGACCGCTTCGGAGCTCGGCAGCCAGATCGAAGCTTTCGGATCGACCAACAGAGAGGTATCAGTGGACTGGCGCACGAACTATCACTTTAAGCTCTCGATCCCGCTGTCCTGTTTTCTGATTATGCTGTGCGTGGCTCCGCTCTGCCTCAGATACGGCCGCACGGGCGGGTTTATGGGGGTTCTCATAGGAATCCTGGTCCTTGCGGCCTACTGGAATATCATAGTCTTTGGGAAACTGCTCGGCACGACGGAAATACTGTCCCCGGAGGTTGCAGGATGGTCAGAGGTCGGCATATTCGCTATGGCCGGTATCCTGCTGATGTGGAAGGCGGAGTAGACTAATCGAGTGGCGCCGAACAAGGAAATCAGTCGAGAGAATCAAAAAGGGCAAGCAAGCGGCAACAAGATCGCTTGCTGTCCAATCCGCAATTCTCTGCCTCTGCGCCTCTTACTTTCCTGTCTTCTGTTCTTTCAGATGGCCTGGGCTGCGGCCCAGCCTGTGGAGCAGCCGCCTCAGCCGCCCCCTCCGGTAACGCCGCCGTCAGCCGTCCCACCGCCCGCCGGGCTGCCCCTTCCAGGCGCGACTTCCGGGGAGACGCCCCACCAGCCGTCACTCCCGCCGACGGGATACGAACCAGCCCCTGCGCCCTCCGTCACCGTCACAGGCGGAGTCGATGTTCCCGTTGCAGGAGACCAGTTGAGGCTGGATGCCGATTCCTGGCGTGTGGACTTCGAGGAGGGCGAGGCCGTCACGGTCACTGCCAGAGGCAATGTCAAGGCAACATTCCGCGACTTCAGTGTGACCAGCGCAGCCGCCTTCGCCGACCTGCGCACCAAGACCGCGACTTTCTCCGATCAGGTCACGCTCAAGATCAAAGGCCAGGATGTAGTCGGGACCCACCTGTCCATAAATCTGGAGACTCGCGAGTGGTCATTCGAGTCAGCAAAAAGCGAACTCAGGCCGGAGCTTTTCCCACAGCAAATTCGGGCTCCGTTCTTTCTTTCCGGCGAGACCATAACGGGGCGGGCCGACGAGATAGCCAGGGTCACGGAGGGCGGGTTTACGACCTGTAACCTCGACGATCCGCACTACTTCATAGACTCCGAGACCGCAACAGTATGGCCCGGCAGGAAGCTCGTCGCCCGCGATGCGAGCTTCTTCGCCCTGGGGCGGCGGATATTCAAGATTCCGAGGATCGCGGTGCCGCTCAGGGAGTTGATGGACAGACAGAACCTCATACCCAAGTTCGGGCAGACCGCGGAGGAAGGGTTCTTCCTGAAAGGCGCCTACAGCTTCGCGGCCACTCTCAACAACTCCGGCAACGTCAAATTCGACCTTATGTCCAAGAAGGGCATAGGCATAGGCCTCGACGACACCTATAATCTCGGACGCGGGTCGGGAAACCTTCACCTGTACCAGCTCTCCGACCGCAACAGGAACCTCAACACGCTGACCGGGAGGTTTACCCACGAACACCGGCTCGGGACAATTACGGCAAACCTGACCTCCGACTACCGCGCAAACAGCTTCCAGTACTCGCCGGCCTCCACATCGCTCGGCAACGAGATTAGATTGGCGAGATCGAGAACGGGCGCCTCCACCAACCTCGGCGTAAGGCGCACTACCGACCGAGGGTTCGGAAGTTTCAGTAATCTCACATCGAGCCTTCAGCACCGCCAGACTTTTGGAGAGCGCAGCTCGGCTGCGATCAGCTTCGACTATTTCCGCTCGGTAAGTCCGCTTGTCATAGAGGGGGCGACCACGGACGCGGCCAATGCACAGCTCGTCTCCAGGTTCGACTACAGCCAGCGCGGCAACTGGTATGATTGGAACTTCAGGATCAACAAGATCAACGACCTCTCCGATGAAGCTTTTATCAGGCAGGCCGGGACCAGGTTCGCTGGTGTGGAAAGGCTGCCGGAGCTCGATCTTTCGACCACGAGCGACCGGCTGAAGCGCACCCTGCCGTTCGGTCTGCCTGCGCGGCTGAACCTGGCTTTTGGGCAGTATCGGGAGGACCTCGGCAGGGTCGAGACCGAGCGCACAGTGCTGGACCTCGATGTCCCATCACAGACCTACAAAATTGCGGACAGGCTGACACTGAACGCTGGGGCGGGATTCAGGCAGTATATCTACGGCAACAATACAGCGCAGTACTCCATAGACGCGGCGGCGAACCTCACGCGCAAGATCGGTGACAAATCCAGCGCCGCTCTGAACTATCGCTACCTGAGACCCCACGGGTTCACGCCCTTCAGGTTCGACTTCATAGGCAGGTACAATATACTGACAGGACGGCTCAACCTCCAGGAGACGGAGCGGCTGAGGCTCAGCCTCGCGACTGGATACAACTTCGGACAGAAGGACTTCAAGTGGCAGGATCTGACAACCAGGGTCTCCTACGCGCCGTCGGACCGTTATCTTCTCTATGCCGCAACAGGCTACGACATAAACCGGTCCCAGTGGCGCGCGCTCGTCAATCAGATCAGGGTGCGCCTGCCCAACGATTTCAAGCTGGACATCGGATCGAGATACGACATAGAGAGAAGCAAGTTCGCAACGATCAAGACCCAACTCGACACTCCCATCGGAGAGAAGTGGCGACTGCGGGCGCTTACCGGCTACAACGGCTTTACAAAGGATTTCGACTACAGGCACTTCCAGATTGTGCGAGACCTGCACTGCTGGGAACTATCCATAGGCTGGGTAGACCAGAGGGGTTTCTGGCAGGAGCGGGGTTTGAGGCTGAACCTCAGGATCAAAGCAATCCCGTTCTTCGACAGCTTCGGGGTAGGGCAGTTCGGTCAGTCGCTGGACACGAGCGTGGGAGAGATACTGTGAGCCGTCAGCGTCGTTGAACAACCGCAGCATAGGTCTTCTGGGCGTATCTGTCCGTCATGCTCGCTATGAAATCACAGACGGCGCGGGCGCGGGACTCCTCCTCGTTGGGGCCGGATTTCAAATCCGGCCCCATCAATGGGGAATCTGGCCCCATCAGCGGGGAACCCGGCGCCATCAAGGGCAGTTCGTCAGGGTGCTCCATGTAATGGCGAAACAGAACCTTCAGCTTCTCCCCCGCCTGCTTCAGCTCGACCATGCCCGGATGGTCAACTACATAGACCCGCTGGAACAAGAAATCCTTCAGCCTGTTCATGGCCCTCCGGTGCGACTCGCTGACGGATATCGAGTTCTTGCCCAAACTCGACTTGATTACGTCCATTACCATGCTCGCAATCCGCTCCGAGTACCTGTGCCCGAAGATCCGCGTCGATTCCTCCGGAAGGTCCGATGCGGATATTATCCCGGCCCGGATCGCATCGTCGATGTCGTGGTTGATGTAGGCTATGCGGTCAGATATGCGCACGACCTTTCCTTCGAGCGTCGAGGGGCCTCTGAGGTCCAGTCCAATGTCCTCCCGCCCCTTCGAATGGTGCAGGATACCGTTTCTGACCTCCCAGGTTAGGTTCAGCCCCCGCCCCTTGTTTTCCAGTTGGTCAACGACCCGCAGGCTCTGTTCTGAGTGGTGGAAATGCGCGCCGGGGATGTATTCCCTCAGCGCCTCATCGAGCGATTGTTCTCCCAGGTGTCCGAAGGGGGTGTGGCCGAGGTCGTGAGCAAGCGCAATGGCCTCGGTGAGGTCTTCGTTCAGTCTGAGAGCCCTTGCAATCGTCCGGGCGATCTGAGAGACTTCGAGCGTATGGGTGAGCCTTGTCCTGTAGTGGTCCTCCTCAGGATCGATGAACACCTGAGTCTTATGCTTGAGCCTGCGGAACGACTTCGAGTGGATGATCCGGTCGCGGTCGCGCTGGAAGTCCGTGCGGATGGGGTCCCGCTCCTCCGGCCTCTGTCTGCCCCTCGACTCGGCGGCGAGCGTGGCGTATGGAGACAGAATCTCCCGCTCCAACTGCTCATATTCTTCTCTGATGGTCATGGGTCATGGGTCGTGGGTCATGGGTCATGGGGTTGGATTGGCGGAGCTGCCATGTCCCATGCCCCATGACCCATGACCTCACGCACTCAGTCTTTCTAGCAGCAAAGGCTTGACTTCCTCTATCGGCACTCTGATTTGTTCCATGGTGTCACGGTCGCGGATGGTAACCTGGTTGTCCTCCTCGACTGTCTGGACGTCTACGGTAACGCACCATAGGGTGCCTATCTCATCCTGCCTTCTGTAGAGCCGGCCGATGGAGGCCGTGTCGTCATACATCGTGGACATAACCGGCCTGAGCTGCGATGCCAGCTTCCTGGCCGTGTCCACAATCTCCGGTCGGTTCCTGAGAAGCGGCAGAACTGCAACCTTCACGGGCGCAAGCGCCTTGTGGAACCGGAGCACAGTCCGCTTCTCCTTCTTGTCGCCCTTCTCGATTATCTCCTCATCGTAAGCGTCTACCATAAAGGCCAGAAGCGATCTATCGACCCCGCCCGATGGCTCGATCACATAAGGAACCACGCTCTTGCCGCTCTCCTCGTCGAAATAGGCCATATTCTCGCCCGAATATTCCATGTGCTGCCTGAGATCGAAGTCGGTCCTGTTGGCAATCCCCTCAAGCTCGGACCAGCCTATCGGGAAGAGATACTCTATGTCGGTTGTGGCCTTTGCATAGTGTGCCAACTCGTCCGGGTCGTGTGCCCTCAATCTCAGCCTGTCGGGATTGATGCCGTACTTCAGGTACCAATTGTAACGCTCCTCGATCCAGCGGGCATGATGTTCCTCGTCCGTTCCGGGCATGACGAAATACTCGATCTCCATCTGCTCGAACTCGCGCGTTCTGAATATGAAGTTGCCCGGGGTAATCTCGTTCCGGAAAGACTTCCCGATCTGTGCAATCCCGAACGGCAGTTTTTTGCGCGTGGACATCTGGACGTTCTTAAAGTTGACGAATATTCCCTGCGCCGTCTCCGGCCTCAGGTAGACCACCGCGGCCTCCTCCTCGACCGGCCCCATGAACGTTTTGAACATCAGGTTGAACTGCCTTGCTTCGGTAAGCTCGCCGCCGCAGGCGGGGCAGACGTCGGCCACGATCTGGTCTGCGCGGAACCGCTGTTTGCACATCTTGCAGTCAACCAGGGGATCGGTAAAACTCTCAATGTGTCCGCTTGCCTCCCAGACGCGCGGATTCATCAAGATTGCCGCATCAAGTCCGACCATATCCTCCCGGACCCGGACGTTATCCTGCCACCATGCCTCTTTTACATTCCGCTTCAGTTCAGCTCCGAGCGGCCCGTAGTCCCAAGTGCTTCCTATCCCGCCATAGATTTCGCTCGACTGAAAAATGAAACCTCGCCGCTTGCAGAGCTCGACAATCTTCTCCATAGTTACTACAGTCCCCTGATCGGTCTTCGTATCTACTGCCAAACTGGTTCCTCCTGTTATTGAGAAAAAGCCATTCAATTGTACCTGGCCGAAAGCGACCGGTCAAGTAGACATGCACGTGGGTCGTTGCGAATTTCAGCGTATTTGGGCTGGTGTGGTGGGCTTTCAAGCCGGGCTTGCAGCAAAGGCACGGTATCGATCGCCGGCGAGATTCCATAATTTGATAGGGGTAGGGAAGGCCGGTTACCCGGTCTCCCCTCCCTCCGAACCGTGCGTGCGGTTCTCCCGCACACGGCTCTCCGGTTGGTGGTATTACCTCATCAAGGATTGACGATACTTCGCACGGGCTAGGTC
>JACPPP010000252.1 GCA_016190935.1 Armatimonadota bacterium
GCTTATGCACGTGCTCTGCCCATAGCCGCTCTCGGTGAGCAGATTCGCAATCTCAGTGGTCATGCCCCCGCTGCGAGACATCACCCCTACATGTCCCCGGCTGTAAGCCCTCTCGATATCCTCAACTGGACCGCCGATCATTCCCACCTTCGACTCACCCGGAGTAATCAGTCCTAATGTGTTAGGGCCGATAACTCTTACACCGGCTTGCCTGGCATCGGCTATTATCTCCACTACATCACGCCGCGGAATCCTCTCTGAGACGATCACTATCAGCTTGATACCGTTTCCTATCGCCTCCGCTGCGGCTTCTCTGACAAATGCCGCAGGAACAGAGACGATAGAACAGTCGATATTCTCTCTGTCCGGGACCTCCTCAATGCAATTGTAGACGTTGACGCCATGCACATTTGCGCCGCGCTTGCCGGGGACGACGCCCGCAGCGATGTTCATCCCGTAGTCAAGTGAATCCTTGACGAAGTTCGAAGCCTCACGCCCTGTGATGCCCTGCACAATTATCCGCATACCTTTTCTGGTCAATATTGACATTCAAATATGGCCCCATACCATTGCAGATTTCAGATTTAAGATTTCAGATTGAACTAGACTGTCCCTCTGATCGTCCGGCAGATCCATGTGCCGGACATAGTTCTCCGGGAGGTCCACGTCTCCTGCATCATCAACCGGCGGACCGGACATGATAAAGATTGACTAAACAATCGGGTATGCGTAGTGCAGCATGTTGAAACACGAAACACACGAAGAAGCTCGAAAAACACGAAAGTCTGAGCTGACTCACTTATTCAGCCTTTCGTGGACTTCGCGCTCCTTCGCGGCCTTCGTGTTTCAACATGTCGCAGCATACCCACCCGACTAATTTGTCAATGTCCATGATGTCCGGGAGAATGTGGGTCTGGGTCATGGATGACCCAGACTGTCGAGAAACTCTTTTTCAATCTAAAATCTAAAATCCTAAACCTAAAATCCCCTCACTGCTATCCTTGCCGCCTCATCCAACGTCGTCTCTCTGCCCCGATGCGGCACGCCGTACTTCTCAAGCAATTTGCAGCCTTCGGCTTCCCAAGCTCCCGGAATGCGGAAGATGGAAATCTTTTCGGAGGGATTGAACCCGCTTTCGATTACCCCCTTGATGACGCCTCTGGCCACAAGATCGGACCTGGTGTTGCTTACTACGTTCATTATCACTGCGATTTTGTTCACCCGCGGCGCCGAGAGAATCAGTTTTGTCAGATCGGCTATCTTGGCCACGCTTGGGTTGCCACCAATCTCGCAGTAGTTGGCGGGTGAGCCGCCGTGCCTTTTTATCGCATCGAAAATGGTGAGGCTGGCGCCACCGCCGCCTATAAGAAGTCCCAGATCACCGTCGAACTCGACCACCCTCCCGGCCACGCCCCTGTGATCCTGCTGGTCGATCTTCGCGGCTGACTCTTCGAACTTGCTCTGTGATTTGCTCCTCGGCAGGCTCATATCGATACCATATCGATCAGAAAGATCGCTGTGCCTGTAGAGCGCGTCGTCGTCGAGCTCTATGTGGGCGTCAAGAGCTGTGATTCCCGCGCTGCCTGAGACCAGCGGATTTACCTCGACCAGAGTTGCATCGAGCGAGTAGAATATCTCACTCAGCCTTTTCAGGATTGTTGAAATGGCAAGAAACTCGGCAGCCGGCATGTCAAAAGGCAACAGCAATTCTCTGCAGCGATAGCTATCGAGCGGGCGGCGGAGGTCCCAGCGCATGCTGTTGACAGAACTTTTTGACGACTCTTCAACATCGATGCCTCCGGTGGAGCTGAATACAACAACCGGCAGCTTGGCCCCCTGGTCGTAGGTTATGCCCGCATAATACTCTCGTTCAAAAGGTGTTTCTTTCTCAATCAAGACGGCGGCGACTTCGTAGCCTTTGATCTTTGCCGCTGCCAGCTTGTCGTAAGCGGCTGTGGCCTCCTCCAGGGTAGATGCAAAAATGACACCTCCCGCCTTCATCCGGCCGCCGGTTGTTACCTGGGCTTTGAGCACGACCTTCGGGCCTAGTTCTGCGTACGCTGTATCGAGCTCCTCCGTGGTACGGACTACCCTGCCCTTCGTAACAGCTATCCCGAAGGATCTCAAGATGCTCTTGCTCTCGAACTCGAACAACTTCATCGCCGGCCCTCCAGTGCCAGGCGGGCGGCAGTAGTGCGCTCGGAAGAAAAGAGATCTGTCGCCTTTAGATTCTCGATTTCCGATATCCTCCGTATGAACTCGTTGCTCTCATCCTCCGCGAGAATCCCGGTCACAAGCTGTCGAAACTTGCGCGCGAGTTCGTCTTTAGTCAGCGGGTTCTCGGAATCCCCCCGTGGGTAATCGACGCGCTTTTCATACACTCCAGAATCAGTAGTTATCTTGACCACGGCCGGCCATCTTTGCGGATAATCCTCATTAAGAGAAACATCCCTGTGCAGCCTGACCCTCTCCATTAAACTCAAGATGTGCGGGTCGGTAATCCGGTCGGGTGTGAAAGCCTCAAGCCCCACGCTTCTATACAAGATCGCAGTGGCAACACAGAAAGGTATGCTGAACCTGGCTTCAAAACCATCCGCCGGCTTCACCGCCTTGCGCTCCAGCAGGTCCATTGCTGCATCGTAAAGGTTGACATCTATCGACACGATGTCGTCCGGCTTCACGTTATACTCTTTGACGATCGCGAGGACCGCGTCCAGCGTCGAGTGGATATGCCGGCACGTCGCGTGTATCTTGAATGAGTTCGTGAGCAGCTTATACTCGGTCCGGCCCGGTTCCAGGTTCTCGGTGAGCTTGGACAGGTCGTAGTCGTTAGATGTAGCTATGCAGAAGCCTTTGTCGCCTTCGAATATAGTCTCCGGACCGGTGAATCCCTCCCGAGCAAGATAGGCCGCGATAACTCCGTTCATTGCAGCTTTACCCGTATGCAACTGCTTTGTCATGGAGGCATTGGTTAAGAACTCCCAAAGCCCGGCGGCCTGTGATCCGGCATTGCCGAGACACCAGACCATCTGGTCTTCCGTAAGGCCGAGCAGCTTTCCTGCCGCGGCCGCTGCTCCGAACGTGCCGCAGGTTGCAGTTGTATGCCAGCGAAGATAATGGTCCGGCCCCACAGCTTCGCCAACCCTGATGCCTATCTCGTAACCAACCACTACCGCTTCAATCAGCTCGCGGCCGGAGCAGCCTTCCGCTTCCGCCACAGCAAAAGCAGCCGAGATGATAGGAGCAGCCGGATGAAGAACAGAGCTTCTATGTAAATCGTCCAGTTCGATGTGATGCGAACACGCGCCGTTTACAAATGCCGCCATGAGCGCGGAGCTTTTCTCCCACGTGGGGATGACCGTGCTGCGGCCCGTGCCGCCGAACAACTCTGCGATGCTCAGTATCTTCCTTGGGGAACCGGACCGTCCGCCCACGCAGGCGGATCCTAACCAATCCAGAATGCATTCCTTAGTCTTATCTACAACTTCCTCGGGAAGTTCACTGTAGCTCGTGCGCAGCGCAAACTCGGCCATCACACGTGAAGCCACCGCCGCATTCTTGTAGCAACCGTCTTGGCAGCCTGCATCAGCAGTCACGCGTCCTTCGACGGGGCTCAGGATGCGTGACTGCTGGTCTCCACCTGTCTTAGCATTGTTTGGAACGCTGCTGGGCATCATCTCGTCCCTCCGATCCTGGCTCTAAGAACAGCGAACCCTTCTTTCTCCATAGCAGAGGCAACTCTTTCCTGAAGTTCTTGTCCAGGTGTCAGAGCAAGCATACATCCTCCTCCTCCGCTTCCGGTTTGTTTTGCGCCAAGAGCGCCTTCCTTTTTTGCAAGTCCGACGAGATGGTCAAGCTCAGGGCATGAGACTCCAATAGCCTGAAGCAAGTTGTGATTCTCATTCATGAGACTGCCGACATCGGCCAAATCGCCGGCAAGCAGCGCCTTCAGCCCTTCCTCGGCGACGGACTTTGCCTGCTCTGTCAGTATATCATATTCCGCATGCCGACTCTTGCGTCTCTCGGCCACGCCGTCTATGACGGCCTTGGAGTTCGCGACTATTCCGGTATTGCCGATGACAACCTCGACAGGCTCTTCGATCATCAGCCTCTCGAAGTCCTCTGGCCTCCCCTTCTCGAAACGGAGCAATCCCCCATAAGTCGCCGCAAGGTTATCCAGCCCGGCCGTCTTCTCGCCGTGATACGCCCGCTCGCCCTCATGAGCCAGGTCGTTTATCTGAGCATCGGCAAGCCCCAGGCAGAACTCCTCCGATATGGCTCTAGCTATCGCAACGCAGCTTGCGCCGCTTGCACCGAGTCCGCTGAAAACCGGCAGTCCGCCGTCGAGGCTTATATCAAGCCCAACTCCGTCGATTCCGGCCATTCTGCCCATCCTTTCGATGGACTCGATCTGCTGGTCGAGCTTGCTTTCGATGTAGCCCGGTGTTCCCACTCTGCGGTCGTCGATCAGGAGTCTCTCGTCATTCCTCCTGTTGACGGTGGCATCTGTGGTGAGGTCGATCGCGGAGACAATCCCTGGGACACCATATATAATGAAGTGTTCACCGAAGATTATTACTTTTCCGAAACCGGAACCCTTGCCCATCAATTCCTCCGAGAATAGCTTTCAGCCGTCAGCTATCAGTCTTCCGGCCCCTGCGGGGCCGATGGCCGGGACGGAGCCCGGCCACTACATTCTCTTATGCTGCGTATCATTTCCATCAGCAGCGAAACGCACGCCTCGGCGAACCGGGGATCGTTTATGTGCGCGTCAACCTCGATTAGCTCTATTCGTGGGTCGAGACCGGCCCGAAGACGTTTGAACAGCAGTCCGTCTAAATCGGGATCGTAGAACTCCTCCCCCTCTTTATCGAACATGGATATGCCCTTTAGAGGAAATACGGCAGCCACGGAAGAACAGCAACGGTTCAGTCTGTCTGCCATAGAATCCGCGACTTCGATCATCTCGGCATCGGTCAATTTCCCAAGCATCACCTTGCTGTTGAACTGGTAAGTCCGCCTTCCACGAAACCTCTCTATCTGCTCCGGCGCACCCCAGATGAAGTCCACACAGCCTGGCACAACCAGTCTCGGCGCGCACCGCGCGTCACACGAACAGGTCAGCCTGTCAGGCCCGGCGGGGGACCTGCCGAAGACGATTTCATCACTTATCTCCTGCGTTGTGAGGTCCCACACCCCGCAAAACGCACCCTCTTCTATAAGCTCTTCCATCACGAACCCCCCGGTTCCGTTCGGGTGGAAGATTATCGTCTCATATCCCGCCTTCTCCAGTATGGCCTTGCCCACAGTACCACAAGGGGTCGTCTGGCCGAACATCGTAAGTCCCACGAATCTGCCTTCCGCAAGACGTATCCCCCTGTTCTCGTCAACCATTCCGCAGATCGCGGCTACGGCGTTGTCGAATATTCCTCTAGTAATCGGATTCAAACCGGCCACATCAACTACGGAGGGCATGATCGTAATATCTTTAGTTCCCACATAGTGGCCGAACTGCGTGGGCCCGCACGCCATCGCTGAAACTATCAGCTTAGGGACCCCGATGGGAAGCTGCCGCATTCCAGCCGATGCAAGAAGCGTTCCGTCGGAGCCACCTATCGCGAGCGCGCCATCGAACTGCCGCTCATCATAAAGATGTTTGACGATACCGGCCACCCCGCGGGCCATGATCTCTTCGGCGGCGTTTCTTCCGATCCCCTCGAGCGACTCATACGTGCGGCCCGCAGCCTCGGCGACCTCTTGCCGCGTGACATCGGGCTTTACCCCAACAGCTTCGCCGCTCATACCGGAGTCCAGTACCAGAACGGCCTTGCCTCTTTTTTCTATCTCTCGCTTGAGGTATCCCGCCTCTTCGCCCTTCGTATCGAGCGTGGCTATGACCAGTATCGTCTTTCGGCGCATCTACCATGCTCTTTCGGGAAAGTCCCTGTCCTTGATCTCGACATTGATCTTCTTTACTGCCTCGACGAAGTGCGCGCAGTGGTCAACCATCAGCTTGATTGCGCGGTCGCCCATCTCCCTGGTAGCCAAGTGCGGGTCGCCAATGGTTGCTGAATCGCAATACTCATGATGCTCCATTGGGATGACGATGTTTTCCGCCTCCTCAAACTTCACTGTCGCGGTTCCATCGGTCTTGGAGAACGCCGCACCCAGGTAAGCAGGAGCATGTGCTGTGTCCTTTACCGCGCGCTCCATCTTCACCAGTTCGGGAACACAGGACATCTCGATGCTGGTCTCGATCTGACCAGCATGCCAGGCCGGAATAATACCGGTTGGGCACTCCCTCAACAAGTCAGCCAGGAGCTTGGTATCTCGCTCGAGCGCGTGCATATAGACCGCTACGAAAGCGCCGGTTTCATATCTCAGCCTTCTTAGGACTTCGTCCATCACCTTGATATTAGAGCCGTGCATGTTCACGTAGACTATCTTGTTGAAGCCGTGGAATATGAGGCTTCGGGCTACATCGTAGAGGACGCGCCGGAGGGTCTCGCCTCGGAGCGTGATAGTTCCCGTGCCCTCATTCACTCTGTGCATATGGTGAGGCGAATAGCCTGTCCAGATAACATTTGTGTGCAGGACGTTGGCCTGCTCTGCGGCGCCCTTCGCGATGGCAAACGCCTGATAGCTGTCACAGCCGAGAGGCAGATGGTAGCCGTGCTTCTCGTGGCTTCCTACTGGAACGAGGACAATGTCCGTCTCCTTCATCCTCTCAGCGACTTCCTGAGCCGTGAGTTCCATAAGATTGTGCGATCTTTGGTTCATCAAGTTCTGTCTCCTTCTTTGAATCGATAAGTAGGGGTCTTCCCCGGCGGCAGGATCAGCTCACCCGGACGCTCCCTGAGCCGCCTCTCAGGACCCGGCGGCGCGTAAACGCAGATGACTTTCCACGGCTCCCAGCCCGTGACCTCCGCCTCATGCTCTACTCCGGGGGGGATGTAGATCATGGTGCCGATGGGAGCCGGATATTCCTTCGTCTCCCCTTCGTGGAAGAACCTTATCACTGCATCACCGTAAAGAACATAGAGAATCTCTTCGGAATCGGGATGGCTGTGCCTGAAATGGCCGCCCCCAGGAGCGTGGACCGCGACCCCTACAGTAAAATGCTCAGCGGGAAACCACTGGCTCGTTACCCACTCCGAGACGAGCGTCTCCATATCTTTGGAACTGAGTACTTCATAAGTTTTCTGGCCGATCATTCGTCATCTCTCCTCAGACTCTTACTCCCGCGAATTCCTTTCTCGCAGCCTCTGAAAGGGATCTTAAAGTAGATGCGATTATGGTGACATCAGTTGAGTAGCCGATGAACTGCGCGCCGAGCTCGACCGATCTCTTCGCAGAGTCCATATTCCAGGCGAGATTGCCGACCACTTTTCCCCGCGCGCGGCACGCAGTTACACACTTTTTCAACGCGTCCCAGATGATCGGATCCTCGCAGTCGCCCTCGAGCCCCAGGGTCATCGCGAGATCGAACGGCCCAAGGAAGACGCCGTCTATGCCCTCGACCGAGACTATATCCTCGATGTTCTCGATGGCCTCTTTCTCCTCGACCAGCGGCATTACCACGATCTCCTCGTTGGAGGCGCGCCAGAAATCTCGCCAGGGTGTCCAACTGTGCCTGGCCGCCCTGACGACCGGAGCACAAGACCGCCTGCCATCCGGCGCAAACCGGGCCGCTCTAACCAGCAATTCCGCGTCTTCCCTGGTGTTGATGTGCGGCGGGATTATACCCTTCATACCGGTGTTCAGCACCTTTTTGACCTGGTCAGGATAGTTCCATACAGTTCGAACGAATGGGGTTATTCCGGCTGCATATGCAGCACGAGCACAACCTTCCATTTCCGAGCCGTACGGGCACAAACTCGAATGCTCCGTATCGATGATCACAAACTCGAATCCGGCGAAGCCCATCATCTCAGTGATTATTGGGGAGCCCGATACGATCCACGGAGCAAAAACGATCTCTCCTTCTCTGATTGCCTGCTTAAAATCCTTCACGATGCGGCCACCTCCCTGCAAGCTTTAGCTGCCATTCGACAGCAACATTCCGTGTGCGTGTGATGTGAAGACTTCTCGTATACTTATAATATACCAACATTACATTGCTTGTCAAGTGGTTTTTTCTGGCTATGTTCTACAAATTGCGCATATAGGGGGCAGTCAATTGGTTCTTTGAAACGCGAAAGACACGAAGAAGCGCGAATAACGCTAAAAAGGGGCCGGGAGTCGGGGGGCCAGGGCCAGATCAGGCGATGGGTGTTGAGTGTCCGATGGCCCGGCGCGAGACGGGCCGGGCCTCATGCTGAGCCTGTTGGAGCCGCACGGCCCCATGCGGCTCCAACAGGCCAGATTCCTCGCCTTCCCATTTCCCCGTCTCCCCGGTTCAAATACTACACCATCTGCGGAATCACAATAATCTGCGAAATCTGCGGTTCAGGAGTGACTAGCTCCCGCCGTTCCCCTCAGCCTTCTGGCGGATGTAATTCAGCATGCCGCCGGCGAGCATGATCTCGATCCGGCGCGGCGTGAGGTCGTGGCGGGTCTCGAACTTCTCATCGGTGCGCTTGTGCCGTGTGCGGGAGAACCGCACGCACGGTTCGGAGGGAGGGGAGACCGGGTAACCGGCCTTCCCTACCCCTATCATAGGCGAGGAGACCGCCTGCGATCAAGGGGACGGATCCCGGCCACGACAATCTCATCGTCATTGCTCAGAACTTCAGTCCCAGCTTTGCCGTCGCCTTATACTCCTCCTGCTGGAGCATCAGGTCCTGCTCATAGCGGGTCAGTTCACCGGCAAGAGAGAGGCTGAAGCTCGAGCCTATGATGTGCGTGTAGCCGATTGAATAGGTGACCGTGGACTGTTCGGCGAGCTGGACGGCCTCTGCCATTTTAAGCCCTGTCGTGAGCCTTCCATGGCCGAACATCGGGACATGAACGCCGACCTCCTTCTCCAGGCTCGTCAGCCCGGCCATATATTCTTCCCTCTCGCTGTAGCCACCGCTGATCCCAAATACACCGAGCCTCATCTGCAGACCCAGGCTCGCGCTGTTCAACCGCTGAATGTTGCCTTTCTTGTCCTCCGGATTGCGCGCATACTGGCCGGTTATTTTGAATGTCTTGAACGGTTCGAGCGCAAGCCCCAGAGAGGTTGTGTTCAACTCCTCGGCGCTGGTGCTCTCCCGGTTCTTGTAGGCGCCGGAAACCTGAAGGAACTCCGCCGGCTTGACCTGGCCCGAATAATCCCTTATCGTTGTCACGGACTGGCCGTTGTTCGTTTCCCTATAGGCTGTCGCGATCCGTAACTTATCGCTCGGCGCGATCTCTAGACGGGCTTCCTGGTTTGTGTCCTGCAGGTCGCCGGTGTCCTTCTGCGCCATCCCCGCTGAGACTTTGATGTAGCTTGCGGGCTGGGCCTCGAGCCGCACAGCACGCTGGGCCTCGTCAGCGCGCTGATCAAACTGTTTTCCAGAGTAACTCGCCTCCAGCTTCATCCTGTCCATCGGGCGGGCCGTCATTTTCACGGCAGTGGCCGTCTGTCCACCCGTTTGGGCATTCAGGCTGGTGTAGTCCGCCACAAGGTCTACACGGTCGAGCGGATTGCTTACTACTTTCACTGCGGTCTTCGTCTGCTCGCCCCTAAGCTCTGAGTTGACGTTGGAGAAGTTCGCGTCGATCTTCACTCTGTTGCCCGGCGCAGCCTTGACTCCGACATCGATCCCCGTCTCCGAGCCATACTGTTCCGACTCTTTCCAAGCTATACCACCGCGAAGCTCGACCTTGTCGATCGCCGTCGAATGGAGTCCGACCCGCGTAGTGTCCACATTGTCCTTAGACTGGCCGGAGGTTAGTTCGGATTTCTCAACGGCCGCAACCGCCGTGGTCTTCGCGCCGAATGTCTGCTCAAGCTGAATTGCATCGGTCGAAATCCCGCTGGACGCGCCGGAAGAATGCTCCTTTTCGTTCGTCGTGTGCGAAAGGGTGAGCTTCGGCGCACTCGGCAGATTGAGGACTACCTTCTGCTCGGACGTTGTCTGGGCGGTTCCCTTCTGCGCTCCGCCGAGGTCCTCCTGCTCCTTGTAGGTAAACGATGCAGATACCACATCGGATTCCTTGCCCCACACTGCGGCAAGGTCCAAGAGTTCCTTGGCATGCTGAAGGCCGTATTGCTTCGAACCAGCGAACTGCTCACCGACCCTGGCAAAAGACCCCTTAAAAAGCAGCCCGCCGACGGAGGTTTGAGTTCCGAGCTTCATCGCCGAGCGGTCCGGAAGCACGCCCTTGTTTGGCTGATTTGAGTCTCCCTGGTTGATCATAAACATGGAGGTGAAATCGGAGTTCTCCCCGAGCTTCATGCCACCGCTCAGACCGATGACGCCTGAACCGGAAGGGGAGCTCTTGCCATCACCGGCCTTATAGAAACCGAGCACGTCCAAATTGGCGTCATCGCGGTCGAGAAGCCGCATATTGACCGGGAGATCGATGCCTCCACCGTTCGTAGTGGATTTGCCGGGAACTTGCCGGTAGGTAATACGGACTATGGCATCCTGCGGCACAGATTCTGCGAACGCCACCGTGCCGGATGCGGGGTCTATAGTGTAGTCGGGCCCGCGCATGAGCTTGCGTCCGGAGACGATGACAGTCTCGCCCTCACTCTCTATGTTCTTCCAGCTTAAGAAGTAGGGGCCCTTCGCGCCTTTGCCGATAAGGATGTCCGTCACGTCCGCGGAGGCGGGTTGGACCATAGCCGTAGAATCCGACGGGGAGAGCGCCTGAGCTGCGGCCATCGCAGGAAGAAGCACACAAGGGCACGTAATGGTAAGCACAAGCCGGATTGTATGCCCATTCAGCCTCATTCTTCCGTTGCACCTCCTCCGAAAATAGGGGTTGGGGGTTAGGGGTTGGAATTTCGACCCAAAACCCCAACCCCTATTTTCATTCACAATGGCGAAGCCTTTGGCTTCATGCATGATTCCTACGAACAATTATACCACGGTTTGCCTGTCTTCTACTATTACCAAGCTAACAAGACGGCAGACGGCGTTTGGAATTGCCTACAGGTGGGACATTCACGGTGCTCAGCGCTGCACTCTCGCGCAGACCCTGAAACAAGTTCAGGGTGACAACAGATTTCCCGGGCCATTCTTCAGGAGGGCATGAGACGATCAGGAGGGGCCCAGTTGTATAGGAGTTGCCGACGTACCGATGAATAGCTTGCCCTCGACGGCCCGGATTGCCACCCTTGTACCAAGTGGAGGGACTTTAGCGCAGTTGTAGAGTAAATGACCCTGGATAATGATATCGCTCGGCCATGTGCCTTCAGCCGGGACTCCTTCGCGGCCGTAGAGCATGCTGAAGTACAGCAGACCGTCATCATAAGAGATGCAAGCCATTTCGTTTCGCCCGCGCTTTTTGCGAAACTTCGCGAGCCTCTTAAGTGCGGCGGTAAGATCGTCTGTGGCGACCGTGACACTGTGGCATTGGCCCGATGCGACTGGCTCGGGCAGCGGAGGACTCAGATTCTCGGTCTCGCCAAGAGGCTGCACGGAGGAGGGACGCGCGGGAGAAATGTTATGGGCGTCGATCAGCCATTGCGAAACGAACGGCCTGATCTGCTCTATCACAAGCTGCAGCCCATCGAATTGGCCCAGCCAGTAATGGACTTTCTCGGTCTCCCACGAGCCCATAGCCGCGCTTCGTTTGTCGAGAGCCTCTTTCTGCAGTTCCATGATTGTTTGGTAAAGGGAGTCAAACGGTAGCATCATCTGCTTTCACCTGTCCGTTCCGTCACTGGCCTTGCACAGCTAGACTTCGGCCGTGATTAGAACTTCCTCGCCCAGCATATCAGTGATCTTCACGGCGACGGTCGTCTCAGCCTCGGGCGCGCTAAGCTCGTAGTGCCCTGCGACCAGGTCCGACTTTTTCTCGGGAACATCGGAGGCACAGATGTTGAAGACCTTCCCGTCGAACGCGGTGTCGATCATTACAGTGTCTACCATCGACCGCCAGTCGTCGATTTGCGGCTCAAGTATTCCGGCCTGCTGCTTCAGCCTGTCGAGGATGGTTGGGGAGACGAAGTCCTGTATCTGAACCAAAATCTTGCCGTCCTTACGCCTTATGTCCACGCGGGCTCGCGCGGGCCTGTGCTCCATAAACACGCCGTACTTGGGATCGGTGCGAAGCTCGATGACCTCAATGGCGTTTACCGACTGCTTGTCCTTATGTTCGCCTATCCGGTGCTTCCGCAGCCTGTTCCAATCCTCAAGCCACGCGTCTGTCGCAAGCTCCTTGCCCAGGCATACCAGCACTACGCCCCTATCTTCGTCCGGTCTGGCGTCCAACTCCTTCTTCAGCTCCTCCAGATCGAGTGGTGTAAGCGGGTGGCCGAACGGAATTATCTTTACCAGCCGCTTACCAAGAGTGCCGTCGAAGTAAGAATCTGTCCGCAGGCGTGTCACTCCGATGTGTTCGCAGGCCAGGTTCACAGCCTCGTTGTGCTGGATTTGAAGGTCATAGTCGTTCACTCGGTAGACTGCAAAAGTGAGCTGGGCTGGCCGGCCGGCTTCCGCAGCCTCCAATAGTCTGCCTTCGCCTTCGAGTTGCTCCAATACAAGCGTCTGTAAGCGTTTTGAAGCCGTCTGTATGGCTCCTTTGTTGATATCGCAACCTATCCAGCGGCGACCGAGCTTTTGGGCGGCTGCCACGGCGGTGCCGCTGCCTACGAAGCAGTCCAGAATGAGATCGCCGGGGTTTGAACAGGACACGATGATCCGTCCCAACAGCGCCTCTGGCTTCTGTGTAGGATAAGAGGTGCGCTCGTTCTTGTAGCCAGCCACTATCGACAGGTCCCACACGTCGCGTAATGGCATCCCTTTGGTTTCTGCATCAAGCGTGACCTTGCGCGTGCCGGTTTCCTCGTCCAGCTTCTGGGTCTTGCCTTTGAATCTCACCATATACCCTGGTGATGCAGGTTCATATGATTTGTGAAACGTGTGCTTTTTAGCTACTTCTCGCACGTACCACAATATCGTGTCATGCATGGATTGGAACGCATCCGTATCCGAGGGCCAGCGACGATAGCTCCAGACGATCTCATTGACGAAGGCACCCTCACTATACACCTCGTCGAGGATGCAACGCAAATGGTGGACCTTGCGGGCGTCACAGTGCAGGAACAGGCTACCTCCGTCTGCTAACAGTTCCTTTAGTAGCATAAGCCTTTCATACATGAATTGTAGGTAGCTATCATTTGCCCAGATGTCCGTGTACTGGATCTGCTCGCCTAGGGTATAGGTTTCACCCTCCACCTTGGCGGTTCCGGTAGAACCGCGGAGTTGAACCTTTCGCACGTAGTCCGCGCCGGAATCGAACGGCGGGTCAATGTAAATCAGCTTGACCTTGCCACGAAAGCCGTTCGCCAGCAGGTGCGCGAGCACTTCCTTGTTGTCACCATGAAAGAGCAACCCGCCTTTCGGGTAAGCATCCGGCCAGTCGGCCCACAACTGCTCGTTGGGTTTTAAGTTGGCGACATCTGGTGGTGTGAAGGTCTCGACTAGCTGCGCCGGAAAGGCTGTGACGTGGCTCAAAGGGCGCTTTCCAACCCATGTCAGCATAGGCCTGCCCTTCGCTTTGGCTATCTCCACCGGTTTCCCCTCACTCATTAAGCTTCCTCCACAAACTCGCGGCAGTCCTTCGTTTCATCGTGCGCCACCGCATCGCCTTTTACAAATATCAGCTCATACTTGAGCTTGTCCGGGTTCAGCCCAACCCATTTCTGTATTGCAAGGTCCTTGCGGCCACCTTCCCCGTCGATAGCATGTGTGCGGTCATGCTCGCGCTTCACTTCAACGATATAGCACCTTCCATCTTTCCGTCGGATGAGGAAATCAGGCGTATACGTATGCCAGGTGTCGTCCAAGGCGCGATACTCAATGTAGAAGTCCGTCTTACCGCTCGACGTGAGCGCGCCGGTGAAGTAAATGTCCTCGATCTCAGCGGGATGGACATTGATATGCTCCAGAAGCTGCTCAAAGAAGCTCATTTCCGGGCTGGAGTCGAAATTGTACGGGTCGTAGTGGAAGCCGAAGGTTTTGGCCTTGTCTTTCCACGCATCCCAACTTGCAAGAAGCCGCGCCCTGTCCACAGGATACGATATCTCCGCTGTGTAACACTCCGCGCCATCCTCTCCTGTGCTCTTATCGAAACCCTCTTTCCTGACCAGCGCCAGCGCAACCTCCGTCACCTCCTCACGGACCTCGTAATTGCGCATTTGATTCTCAATTTGCGCGGCAAGTTCCGCCAGGTGGGCTTTCGGTATATCCTTCGCGCCTGCGTAAACCCGGCAAAGCTCGTCATACAACACCCAGTAATCCAGCCGGTAGACGGAGGCTAGTTCCGAAGCCGCGGAGTAAAGGCCAAGCACGTCCGGCTCCGCCATGATCTCAACCGAATCGCCAACCTGCCGCAATACCTCATAAGTGGCCTTCTGCTCAGCTACGGTGTAAGTATACTTCTTGATTGCGGCCTGGCCTGTGTCTTCCGGCTTTGCCAGCCGAAGTTCGCGGTCATCAGCCTCCCGTCTTACCACCGTCCTTACCACCTGCTTCACAACCAGCGGTGGGATGTTCAGCTTTTCGAGCCTTATGGTCGTGCGAAGGCTCCGGCTTTCGCTGCTGTTGAGATCCGCGATTGTCTCACCGTAAGTCTCCTGAAGTTGGCGATCAAGAATTGAACGGTTATCCATAGACAGGTAAATGCGCGCTTTCGCGGTATTTCCAGGGACCTGCCGCAGGCACCGGCACGCAGCCTGCAATACGAAATTATTGCTGCTGTGGAGCCGCCGGGCGAGTGCGCAGGCAAAAAGGGCCGGCACGTCCCAGCCCTCCACTCCACGGTCAACCAACAGCGCTATCCGGTGCGGAGAATCCTTGAACTTGAACCTGTCGAAGTCGGCCTTGTTGTCGTTCCTGGTATGGTGCTCAAGAATGATGGTCGGGGACAGCCCCAACTCAGCCAGCTTGCTCTCTATGGCAGAACGCAAAGCGCGCACGTCGTCTGTCTGGGGAAAATACATAGCGAGTTTAGCGGGCGTGCCGTCCGGAAGTGTCACATTGCCATAATCCGCAAAGAAGTCGCCGACAACATGGGCAACGTATGCTTCTACATTGTCGTCAAAGGAAAACGCCTGTATGCTGCCTGCCACTTCCTTCAGTATGCCATCCCGGATGCCCTCCGACAGCCCGTACCACACAACAACGTCCCGAAGCAACTGGCGCTGGTAGTAGGGAGTGCCCGTGGTGTTCACTACACATATAAGGTTCGGACTGTTCTCGTGAAGGTAGTCCACTGTCTTTCGGACTTTCTTCAGTTCGGACGCGAGAGCCTGGCCATACGTATGATGGGCCTCGTCGGAAAATACCGCCAGGTGCGGGAGTGACGCTATCGCCTGGAGCCGCAGATTGGCTATTTCCTGTTCCTGCTTTTCACGCTCGATCAATTGCATTTGGGAGAGGTTGCGGCTTCGAATCGTCTGTTTCTGAATCCGGATCTTCTCCGTATTGGTCACCACCACGTTGAAAGAGCTTCCACGTATGACAGGTATATCCTTCTCGCCGTCTCTCGTGAATGTCAACTTTACTGAGGCCGCGAAAGGCTTATAGAGTCTTGGCGGCAGAATACATTGGTAGGGTACCTGTGCAAGTTGCCGCAGGCTTTCAATGATGGTCTTGCCAGGGGCGAACACGAGGGCATTCTGAACGAATGGCCCATCTGGGTAATCCAGACTCATCGCAAACTCGGTGGCGCTAATCGCCCCTATCAGCGCTGTCTTGCCTGCCCCCATAGCTAGCGCAAGAACGTAGCTTGGATACGCGAGCGCCAGGCTTTCGCGAAGCGCCTCCAAATGGAACTTGCTTGTAAAGGGGTCGTCGTTCTTAACGTGGTCGAACAGGGCGTCAATATCATAATCAGCGCGCTCAAAGGCTTCGCTTGAGACTCCGAGGGCCTTCACCAAATCCGCTTTCCTGGGAAGAAGCTCCCTGTACAACTCAACCACGTGCGGCGTGGACTTCACCAGGCGCAGGTACCAGTAGATGACCAGAGCGCGAAGTTGCGGCGCGCGGAGGCGAAACGAGCCAAGCTCAGGCAGCCTTGCCCACTGGATAATTTCCGCGACTGTACTATATTCGCACGGAAAGCCGTCGTCCTCCCACTGGGTTGCGAGTTCGTTTAGCCTATGGTACAGCGGAGTCGTCAGTGCGTCAGCCATTATTCGCGTGGTAGTTCCTCCGCATGTCTTGTTCGACGTTAGTCGGGTAGTTTCCTTGTTGATCGCCGCGAAAATTCCGCCCGACGAACGTTCGCAGCAAATAACCCACTAGCGCCTCGGTCGTCACATATAAGAAAGGAGCCGGATCGTTCGACCGATCCGGCTCCCCCCTAGCCACGATTCTGCGCCGGGTTTAGACCCAGCCTCTTGCCTTCATTGCCTCAGCCACCCGTTGGATTGCAACCATATAGGCGGCTGTTCGCATATCGACATTCTCCCTCAGGCAAACTTCCAGGACATCGTGGAATGCCTTGGTCATTTTCCTGTCGAGCTTCTCATGAACTTCCTCTTCCCCCCAGTAGTAGGCCATCTCGTTCTGGACCCACTCGAAGTAGGAGACTGTGACGCCTCCGGCGTTGCACAGGAAGTCCGGAATGACGAAGACCCCTTTCCTGTGCAGGATCTCGTCGGCCTCGGGTGTGGTCGGGCCGTTGGCGAGTTCTGCGATTATCCGCGCCCTGATGTTCGGAGCGTTGTCCTCCGTGATGACATTCTCAAGCGCCGACGGCGCCAGCACATCAACCGACAGTTCGAGCAGTTCTTCGTTGCTGATGGGCCTTGTTCCGGGGAAGTTTATTACGGAACCATTGTCCATCTTGTACTTGACGACCGCCTCTGGGTCTATTCCCTGCTCGGAATAGACGCCGCCTCTGGTGTCGCTCACAGCGACGATCCGGCAGCCCAAAAGCTGGCTGAAGAGGAGGGCCGCAAACTGGCCGGCATTCCCGAAGCCCTGGATCGCGCAGGTCGCTTTCGTAAGATCGATTTCAAGGTGCCTGGCAGCCTCTCTTACGGTGCAAGCGCCGCCCCGAGCGGTCGCATCACCTCTGCCCTCGGATCCTCCGATGGAAAGCGGCTTGCCCGTGATAACTCCCGGCGAGTATACACCGGTCAGCTTCGAGTATTCGTCCATCATCCACCCCATGATTTGAGGGGTGGTGTAGACATCGGGCGCGGGAATGTCCTTTTCCGGCCCTATAGCCCGCCCGATTGCGTCAACGTAGGCGCGAGCCAGCCTTTCCATTTCCGTGGTGGACAGTCGCTTGGGGTTGCAGATTACCCCTCCCTTGCCTCCGCCGAGCGGAATGTCAACTACAGCGGTTTTCCAGGTCATCCACGCCGCGAGCGCACGCACGGTGTCGATGGTCTCGTCAGGATGCCAGCGGATACCGCCCTTGTTAGGTCCCCGGGCATCGTTGTATTGAACCCGAAAGCCTCTGAAGACCTCGATAGCTCCGTCGTCCATGCGGACCGGGAGCGAGACGTGAAATTCGCGCATCGGCTCGCGCAGCACTGCATGGATTGCCGGGTCGAGGCCCAGCTTTGCAGCCGCTTTGTCAAGCTGCGCCTGTGCAATTTCGAAAGGGTTGGCCTTCGCGGAACGTTGCACCACCGCACTGTTTGCCATTTCTCATCCTCCAATTAAGATTTGCTCTCCGGCTAAATAGCCGGAGGCGTTAACCCGACTTATTCATCAGCAGGCTTCGGCATCCTTCGACAAGCTCAGGATGCGGTCCCCTTGATGGGGCCGGATTTCAAATCCGGCCCCATCAAGGGAGATGCAGTCCGAAGCAACTGCTGATGCATGATCCGGGTTAATCTGTGTTAATCTGTCGCTTGTGCGGGACAGGCGGACTTCTTCGTACATTGAGAAAGCCTCTCCCGGTGCGCTGTAGGAGAGGCTTCTTTGCCTGTGCGTCTATGCGAAAACCCGCTGGTGCAACTACGTCGTTGCGGTTGTATCTGTAATATAACTGTAACATTAGCTCTTGTCAAGAGGTTGCTTGCTCCCAGCAGAAAAATGCGTTTGACCACGCGCTCGTCTGCGTAGTACAATCTCAGCATGCGCACAATTCTCCACGTCACCCGACGGGCAGAGGGCGGAATGCAGAAGCACATGGCGGCGCTCGTCTCCGGCCTTGCGGGACGGTTCGAGCAGTATCTTGCCGCATCAGAGAGCTTCTGGCGTTCACTGCCTGCCGGGGCACGGGAGATAGTAGGGTTTCTGCCTGTGGATATAGGTGACCGCATCGGCCCAAGGACGATAGCGCAGGCGGTCGGATTGGGCCAGACCGCCCGCCGAATCGGAGCGGATGTGGTTCATTCCCACGGCTACAAGGCCGCCGTTAGAGGAGTTTTTGCTGCGCGAATAGCGTCCGCTAAATCTGTTATCACCATACATAACGCCTTTCCCTATGGCGCGCTCAGAGCGGCAGCATATACTCTCAGACTCATCACGCGACTGTCGGACCGCATCATTGCCGTCTCTCCGTCCATGGCTGAGTCACTCGCAGCCAGAGGGGTCGAAGAAAAGAAGATTAGGGTTGTGCCGAACGGCGTCAATGTCAATGACTACGGCAGGAAGAGCATGGAGTCGGCACGAGCGGGCCTCGATATAGATCCGGCCGCTCGGATGATTTTGTGTGCCGCGCGACTTACGAGGATAAAGGGCGTGGAATGCTTGATCAACTCCGCGGGCATCATAGCCGCAAGGGAGCCTCAAGCTCGCATCTTCATCGCGGGCGACGGTCCGGATAGGATTAGATTGGAAGAGCTTGCACAGCGGATGGCGCCGGGCATTGTGACATTCCTTGGGCATCGAAGCGATGTGCCGGATCTTCTCGCCGCCGCAAATGTGGTCGCTATTCCCTCGCTTGCCGAAGGCCAGGGGCTGATACTGCTTGAGGCCATGGCTTCAGCAAAACCCGTGGTCGCCTCACGCGTGGCAGGGCTTGCCGACGTATTAAGAGATGGGGAGACCGGCATGTTGGCGCCGCCGGGAGATACAAAAGCGCTTGCTGAGGCTGTTATGAAGTTGCTGCACGAACCCGATCTTGCCGCGGCTTATGGCCACCGGGCCAGGCGACTTATAGAAAGAGAATTCGCTGTTGAACAAATGATTGCCCGGACCGAGGAGGTCTACCTTTGCGTCTGCTGATGTTGCTTATCGGCTTAATGCTCCTCTGCGCGCCCGCGGACGCTGCAAGTGGAAGGCTGGTTGTAGTTACAGTCGGGGGCGCCTCTCTCGATGATATACTGAGGCCGGAGCTTGGGAACATCTCCCGGCTCATAGAGATAGGCGCTATAGGAGTTATGAACGCTCGACCTGCCAGTGGAAGGATTGTGGACGACACCGACGTCGGCGGCTATTCCATGGAGGGCGGATGTGCCGCGATAAGCTCAGGGACAAGGGCGGCTGCGACAGTCGATGCAAGATCCGCCTATTCCAGTTGGGAAAAGACGGTGGAACGAAGGCCGGCGCAGGAGCTGTACGCCAGCTTCTACGGCAAGTCCCCAGGACGCGCAGAAGTGCTGCACATGGGCATGAACTCGCTGCGGTTTGCAAACGAGGATGCCAGATATCCTGTTGAGATCGGAGGCGTGGGAACGTCGCTCCACCGGGCGGGACTGAGGACTGCGGCGATTGGAAACAGCGACATACCGGCAGTGCCTCACAGGGAGGCGGCTCTTATTGCGGCGGACGACGACGGGATCGTAGACTACGGAGACGTAAGCTCGAAGTTTGTGGTTCACGATCCGGCGGCACCTTATGGAGTGCGCACAGACACCGCGCGGCTGATCTCCAAGTTCAGACAATCGGCTGATAAAGCGGACTTTATAGTTGTAGATGTTGGGGACACGGCAAGAGCGGCCTCTTATGCCGGGTACTGCCTTGAGGAGCAGGGCACAAGCCACATGCGCAGGGCGATGCGCACCGCGGACGCAGTTATTGGCGGCATTCTAAAGGAGATAGACCTGTCTCGAGACCGCATAATCCTGCTTTCGCCCAATCCTTCTGTGGACGAGTTCAATTTCCTGCCGCCAGTAATAGCGGCGGGGGCGGGAGTTTCGCACGGGCTTCTCTGGTCTGGGTCCACAAGACGGAAAGGCATTATTACAAATGCCGATATCTCCGCCTCCATACTGGACTTTTTCGGTGTCGATGCGCCATACTCGTTCGTAGGCAGGCCCACCAACTCGGCGGAGGGGTCAGCGCGCGACCTCGCGGATTTGAACCGCCGGATCAGGCTCCAGATGGAGCGCCAACCAATCATGCGCGGGATAGCCATTTTTCTGACGGTCTATGTGATTATCCTCACCGCCTATGCGCTTCTGAGGCGGGACGCGTCCGCATGGGCGTCGTGGGCCGCGCTTGTACCGGTGACAGTGTTTCTCGCGGTGCTCTGGCTGCCGGCATTTGTAAACTTTGCCCTCATCGGAACGGTGATCGCACTTCCAGTGCTGATCGTAGCAATACTGGTCGCTGCTTGCATGGCCTTGCGGTCGGCAGGCAGGGCTTTCGGATGGATATGCGGCTGTGTAGTGCTTTCGGCTGTGCTTGACCTTATCGGTGGACCTGTTCTGCTGCGGGACTCGGTTATGAGCTATACGCCCGCCGGTGGCTCGCGATACTACGGAATCGGCAACGAGCACATGGGCAGCCTCATTGGTGCAGCCGTAATTGGTGGAGGGATTCTGGCCGACGCGCTCGGCGGATCGAGACGGCTTAAGATCCCTCTCGTCGCTTCGCTGCTCACTATCGTCGCGCTTATGATCGGGCTTCCCTCCTACGGCGC
Organism: Armatimonadota bacterium; assembly: GCA_016190935.1. Lineage (GTDB taxonomy): Bacteria > Armatimonadota > UBA5829 > UBA5829 > DTLH01 > JACPPP01. The sequence continues at coordinate 20,917 of JACPPP010000252.1, forward strand.
AAACGCCGGAGGCGCGATCTCGGCTGTCGCCTCGGTCGTTGCGGTGGTGATGCTCTGGACCGGACGGCGCGTCAGGCCGGCGCACGTCGCTCTGGCGGCAGCCGTCATCGCCGCTTCGATAGCGCTTGTGCTTCTTGTAGACAGCCTGCGCTCGACCGGAGAACAATCTCACGTTGCCAGGGCAGCCCGTCTTATAACCGCCGGTGGACCAAAGGAGGCTGCAATTGTAATCGGGCGCAAGCTTGAGATGAATATGCTCCTGCTGAGGTACAGCGCCTGGAGCAAGCTGCTGTTCGCCTGTATTGCTGGCATAGTCGCCGCTCTATCGTCGCAGAGGCTTCGCGTACTGGATCGTTTGAATAAAGATGGCTACATCGTATCGGCGATAATCGCGGCCGGGGTAGGCGTCGGCGCGGCTCTGATATTCAACGACTCCGGTGTGGTGGCGGCCGCAACTGCAGCCGTCTACGTTTGGACCGTCATCCTCCTGACAGCGCTGCCTTATCAGACGAAAGGGAGTAAGAGCGCTTAGCCCTTACTCCCTTTCACGCAAGCGAAGCAAGTTTGAGTCACAAGTCTCAAGTCCAAAGTCACAAGTCTTCAGTCTGTTGAATGTTTGTATGCTGCGGAAACTTGCACAAGCCAGCGTTCCCGCAGCATACAGCAAATCACCGACTTTAGACTTTCGACTTTAGACTTCTCTCTAGTAAGTCGGTACAGTCTCTGGTGGCGGAGCCATAGTCCCCGGCTCAACAGTCGGAGGAAGAGGCGCCGTCACTCCCGGTTCCATCGGCCCTGCGCCCGCTGGCGGTAGGGAGGGTGCTGTAGTGACCGGAACCATCATACCCCCAGGCTCCCTTGCAAAGGGATACCTGCTGACGTCCATTACCTTCTGGGGATCAAGCCCGAACTGCCGTGCGACCTGAGGCCATGTGTAACCGCGATCGATCCAGGAAAGCACATCGCGGATGTTGGCTCCAGTCTCGGCTGAGATGTTTGCGGCTATGGCGATGCTTTGCCAATCATAGCCTAGCTTCGAGAGCCTTTCGGCCTCGTATCTGGTCAGGACCGGATTGCCCCACGGGTCGGTTTTGTAGTAGATCGGCTGGAAGCCGAACTCGCCAACGAAGCCGGCCACCCGAGTCCGGACCAGCATCGGAGTGGTTATCTCCGTCGCGGTAAGGTTGTACCGACCGGCGATGGCGTTCCAGCTCATACCCTGGCTTCGCAGCCCGGCTATCTCCAGTATTGGGCGATTGCTTCGGCTGGCGATGTTGGCCATCATATGGATATCCGCCCAGGACCAACCTGCCTGCCGCAACTCCAGCAGGGAGCTGCGGTCCACGCCAAAGGACGATATCGCCAGATTGAGGTTGAATGTCTCGACCTCGGGAGATGTGGCCATTACAACCGCTGACGGAGGCACCGCCTCTTCAGTCACGACCGGCGGCGCTACTGGAGGTACGATGACCTCTTCATCGGTCGGTCCCGCGCCTGCAGGAGGTATGGGCTCGACGGCCGGCTCCATCTCCTCCTCCATAACTACCGGTTCCTCTGTTACTGTCGGTGCTGGAGCCGCGCCGTTGGCATATAACACTGTGGTCGTCACCACGGCAAGCGCCAGCACAATTACTAGGGTTGTTAAACGCATTCTATTCCCTCCTTGAGGTTTGCCTTGCTGGACTGACGGACCGAGTGAGTATTCGTCCGGCCCGCTTTGGTCCCTTGTCTTATAATCCACTAACATTCACTCGCAGGTATTAAACGACTGGCCCACCTCCTTTCGACTTGTAGAGGCTCAACCCTTATTTGAAAAAAGTCTTCCCGCAAATCAATACCCAGTTTGCGACAGCTTGCAAACGTTGGGACAATATATCTACAAACAAGCCCTGCAAATGTCAGATATGTAAGAGTTCAGCAATCGAATAAGGGTATAACTCTTTATGAAAGGCGGCCAAACCAATTCTAATACCAATTGTGCATAGTTATTGGTTTGTTGAAACGCGAATGACGCGAA
>JACPPP010000035.1 GCA_016190935.1 Armatimonadota bacterium
GCATAGACTACTCATGTTGCGTGCAGATTGAACGCAATTTCAGTTGTTAGATACTATCCTACATCCTACATCCTCACCTACCAGCGACTTCACAACCTTGAACTTGCCGTTTCGTTCGAGCTGCAGAGAGTCTACAAACTCGACTTCGACCCCGGTCTGCCCGTACAGCGCCGACAGGACGGCTGCGCGAACTCGGAAGGTGTCAACTTCGTTTGGACCTCTGAGCAGGCGCACCCTTACGGTCTTATCGCTCTGCTGGACTATCTGAAATTGTCTTAAATCCGGCACATCCTCTACAGCGCAGGTTAGAGAGTATGGGGAAAGCTTGCGTCCATCCGGCAGAACTATGCAGTCGGCCAGCCTCCCGTTCACCGACTCAAGAATCGGAAGTGTGCGTCCGCAGGAGCACCTTCTATCTGATAGAACCCCCGTGTCCCCGGTTGCATAACGAATAAGAGGCGCGGCATCCGAGTGAAGGTTCGTTATTACAAGCTCTCCTTCTTCCCCGTGTTCAGCGGGCCACCCATTGTGCAGACATTCTACAATCAGACAGTCGGAGTTTATGTGGTAGCCGCGGCGCTCCGGGCACTGCCAGGCAATCCAACCCATCTCCATAGAGCCGTAGAAGTCGATGGGTTCGGTCCCGAAGGCATCGGCAATAAGTTTTCGCGTGGGCTGGTCCAGCATCTCCGCTGAGGTCATGAGTATCTTGGGTCTGAGAGGCTGTTCAGAACTCGTGAGAAGCCTCTCAGCCAGGATACGCAGGCTGGAGGTGTAGCCGTAGATAACGTCCGGCCTCAGCGACCTTATCATATCGATCTGCTCCCGCTCCTCGGCGAATATCGAAAGATAGCTTCTGCGAAGAAGCCCCAACATCTGGGGGAGCGCCTTCTTTTTGGGCATAGACCTCGGCTCTACCTGGATCATCATCCGGTCTCTGATACTGTATCCGTTGGCAAACAGCGCCCGAAGCTCCTTTAGCGCCCGACGGTTCTTGTCCCTCCTGGTAAAAGGCAGGCTTATTGGAGATCCACTCGACCCGCTTGTCCTGAGCAAAACGCAGTTTTTGGGGTCGATGTCGAAACAGACATTTTGCCCTCCGGCAGCAAGCAACTCGGCTTTCGTCACAACAGGCAGCTTCCCAAGGTCTGAGATCGAGTTGACGTCCCAGGGCTGGAAGCCGAGTTGCTCGAATCGCTCACGATAAAACGGCGAACAAATCCAGGCTCTAAGTATTTGCCTGCGCAGCTTGGACAATTGCAGCGCTTCTATCTCGTCTGCCGAGGCCCACTGCTGCCTGTTAAGCCGACGCATCTCCGCAAGTAGTTCCAGATACATCCAGCATCTCCTTTATAATCTCCACATTTCGTTCTGCAAGTGCGAAGACTTCAGGCATCTTTGCCTGAAGCGATGTTCTTATTAGATGTCGCGATTCCCAAGCCTCACGGATGAGACCAAACAGCCCTTCAGCCGTAACTTGAGTTATGTGCATCATCCAATGGCTCTGACCCGCAAGCTCCATCATCCCGACGGCCTTGGGACCGTAAGCGACGGCAATTGTCGGCACACACTGCGACAGAGCTGCTATGCAGGAGTGCATCCTGACACCAAGGAACATCTCCATCTCTCCAATGAGGGCTTTGGTCTCCCGGGCGCAGTAGTCTCCGGCAAGGATAATGGCTTCGGAGTCGTGCCGCATTCGTTTGACCACACGGCTTGCCACGAGCCGGTCGTCCCTTTGCCTGCCGGGGCCGGTGGCATGCGAAATGAACACCGGACGGATGCCCATCTCCACCACCCTGTCCAACGCCCCGGCTATCTCAATCTCATATTTCGTCGGCCTGTCGAGGTTGAAGCTTCCATATATATGTCCGGGAAGGTGGCTTACAGAGCAGCCTATCAGCGGCTTGTCAGCAGGCACACCCTCAGCGGAGAGAATCTCTCTTGCCCTCCGAGCTGGCGCTGGCCGCATCAGAAACGCCATATCCGCCGTCAGCGATACCCTGGAGCCGTTGAGCCCGAGATTCTTCAGATAATTCAACGTCAGCCCTTCTCTGGCCGAAATCCTGTCTGCTTTTCTTAGAACATACCGGCAGAGAGACCGTGTCTTGTTATAGGGGCCAATAGTCTGAGCGCAGACGAACACCGGCCTGCCCAGGACCTTGCCAAGAACTATAGGCACCAGGTGGGATATCAAGCATTTGATGCCATATTCCTCGGTCAGTCCGTCACCGCCCAGGTCTACGACCAGGTCGCTGTGACGGTAAACCTGTAGTTCGTCATTGAGCAGGAGCGCCACATTTTTGCCGAACAGGTCTTTCACCGCGCGCCAGCACAGCGCGCGAAGGATGTTCAGCATTGCCTTCAGGGGTTTGCGGCGGCTGCACCGAATCGTCAGGTCGCTGCTGTACGCATTACTGTCCAGCTCGGGATGGGGCGTCATAACCGTTATGTGGCAGTCCTTGACCGCGACTCTCAAAGCATCGATTAGGGCAATGCGCATAGCGGCGTCGCCTCTGTTCAGCGAACAGAAAGCGCCGGTAATGACTATTCTCTTTCCTATGCTTTCAACCACGCGATATTCCTCCGCGTGCTGTGCCGTGTTGATCCAGGGGACACCATAATTATGATATTCCCGCTTTGTCACCTCCGCTAACCACCTCATCAGTTGTTGATCAAAGTATCCACAGCGCCTCCGGTGGTCTGGGTCATGATGGACACTGACTGATTAATCAGATGTATTGCAGTAAGCCGGAGCATGTCGAAACGCGAATTGCGCGAATTAAGGCGAATGACGCGAATGGTGCAGGTTGGCAGATTGTACTGTCTGGTCGGAGTCTGGTCCGTTTCTCGGTCTGCACTCATTGTTCTTCGGATAGTACAGCCTTTCATCTACATCCATTCGCGTTATTCGCGCTTATTCGTGTCTTTCGCGTTTCAACATGCCGCAGCATACACACCTGATTAATTTGTCAATGTTCATGGATGACACGGACGATCAAGTGTAGTATTGATGTGCTTTAGTTCCCGCCGATGTATACTCTCGGCACGCGCTTGCCTATGGCGCATACGACGTCGTGTGGAATCGTCCCGATAAGCTCGGCTACGCGCTCGACGGCCGTGTAGTCCATCCCGCCGCCAAGAAGCACGACTTCGTCTCCTACCGCTGGGTCGGGGACATCGGTCACATCTATCAGGGTTTGGTCCATGCAGACTCTTCCGATAACAGGAGCGCGATGGCCCTTGACACAGACCTCGCCCCGGTTCGACAGGAAGCGGCTGTAGCCGTCGGCATAACCGGCGGCTATCGTTGCCACCTTTGTTGGTCGAGAGGTGATGAACGTGCGCCCGTAGCTGATGCTAGTACCTGCCGGAACATCTTTGAGGAATACGATATTAGTCTTGAAGGTGAGGGCGGGGCGAAGCGGCGCGCTTCTTGTGGAGTCAGGAGAGGGGTAGAGGCCGTAGAACATAATTCCGGGTCGGACCATATCGAAGTAAGCCGCCGGATGGTCCAGCACGGCGCCGCTGTTTGCTGCGTGCGCGAGCGGAGGCAGGATGCCGCGGCCGTCGAGTTCTTTCAGTATCCGTCGAAAAGCAGCGGTCTGCTCTTCGGTAAAGGATTTGTCCTTCTCATCAGCCGATGGAAAATGGGTGTATATCCCCTCTATCTCGAGTGTGGGAAGCCCAAGCAGCGCCGTCACAAGATCGACTGCATTTTCCATTGCGACGCCTATCCTTCCCATCCCCGTATCGACCTTGATGTGGACGTGGGCCTTCTTCTCTCGTTTGGCGGCCTGAGCGGCGAGCGCGCAGGCAAATCCCAGATCGCACACTGTGGATGAGATGCCGCGTTCCACAATCTCCCCGGTCGAATCTTCGGACGAGCAGCCCAGGATAAGCACCGGAGCATCGATGTCGGCCTCTCTCAGCTCAACCGCCTCCTCGACACTCGCCACCCCCAGCATATCCGCACCGGCCATAAGCGCAGCGCGGCTGACCTGAACGGCGCCATGACCGTAGCCATCGGCCTTTACGGCGGGCATGATTCTGACCCCGGACCCGACAATCCGCCTTACTGCCCTTACATTCTCCCCAATTGCTCCAAGATCGATTTCTACAAATGTTGGTCGGAACATCAGTCGTCTTGCTCGCGAAATAAGTTCGCAAACCGCTCCTCATACTGGTATTCTATCGCCGCAAACGAAAGATCCAGCGCAAGCATCCACAAAGCCATGACAGCATCTTCCTTAGGCGCGTCAAGTATCCTTGTGAAAAAGTCTTTGATTACTTCTTCATAAGAGGTAGCCGACTCATTTATGACTATGCGCTCAGCCTTCTTGTTCTGCAGGACCTCCAACTGCATGCGATCGAGAAACTCGCGCACATTTGCCGGCGTAGCATTCTTCAATCTCGGTCCGAACTCAGTTGTTACAACTTTCTTGAACTCATCTAGTTTCACGCCAGTTATAATGGTAACCGCCAACAGGCTGCATGTCAATTGCGCGCGTCGAATCCCTCGCAGGCTTGCATAATGTTGGGGTATACGTTAAAATGTCCATGTAACAATGTCACGGATAGGAATACGGTTGAGCTTGTTGTGATCAAAGTTTGAACCTAATCGGATGAACACAGTTGCGAAAGCTGGATAACAATATTGCTTCGGCTATCGAGGTCGTTGCCGATGAGTCATCATCGGCCGCTGCCTTGATCGATACAAAAGACGACTACAGGATCATTTGGGCCAACAAGCGGCTTAAGAATTTTCTGAAGACTGTCGAGGTCTCCCCGGTGGGTCTCCGGTGGGGGGGCAGATGTCCGTTCGCCTTCGGGATAAACGCGCTTGAAGTTATGGACGAGGTGGTACGGACGGGTAAGCCGGTACGGGCCGAGGAACGTCCGTTCGGCGCTCGTGTCTCCTCCAGGTTCGGCGAAACTACCTACTGGAACTGGAAGGCCCTTCCGGCGATGACCGAGGAATGCCCAGGCTGCGCGGTGGTTATGGCCGAAAACGTTACCGATCGTGTCGCGCGCAGAGAGTCCGAACGCAGATGGCAGCCTGTTTTCTCAGGTGTTATGCTCGACCTTCCCGTCGGAGTCGCTGTTCTGGATCCGCCGGATTTCCGAATACTCGACGCAAACGACATCTGGCTTTCCTATCTCCCATCCGAGTGCCAGACCAAAGAGAGCATCGGAAAAACCCTCCCGGAGTGTATGCCCTACTTCGAATACAGCGGCCTTGCGGATATCCTTCGCAAAGTGAAGGAAACACGCGAACTCTTCGCCGCCCATGAATTTGAACTTAGAGACCCAGTGCGCGGGTCCATCTGGTGGAGCCTGTCGGTCAGGTTCGTCGATATTGGCGGCAGTGAAGACGCTCTGCTTGTTACAGCGTTCGAGGTCAGCGAGCAGGTTAACGCCAGACGAAGAATCGAGAAGAGCCGACGGCGGGCACAGGCCATGCTCCAGGTCCAGAACGCCATCAGTTCCTCACTGGCGCTTGATGAAGTCCTGAACTTGATCACAAACTACGCGCGGGAGCTTATGAACTCTCCGGCGGCGTCCGTTTTCCTGCTTTCGGATGACAAGAAGTCGTTTGTGCCGAAGGGCGCAGTTGGCATCGAGCTGACTGAAGCGGGTATCGATACGCTGACATCGACGGACAGCCTGGCGGCGAGAGCGCTTCGTGACAAGCGGCCGGTAGCTGTGAGCCGCGCAATGGAGAAATACGGGACTCTACCGCCTCTTACGAGCGGCAGAAGCATTGCCGCAATGGCCGCAGCTCCTGTCGAAGCTCAGGACACGCAGATCGGTGTCATAGAGGTCTACAACGACGAGGATCTCCGGTTTACAAACGACGAGTTGGAGACGCTGAATACACTCGCGAGCAGCGCCGCAACAGCCATCATAAACGCGAGGCTCTACGAGGATGCAAAGCAGAGTCGTGACCGTGAGCGGCACATTGCAAAGACTCTGCAGGACGCACTGTTGCCCCAGGTGCGGAACGTAATGGACGGCCTACATCTGTCCGCAGTATACGAGGCGGGCCTGGAGGAAGCCGAGCTTGGCGGCGACTTCTATGATGTTTTTTCGCCCGAGGACGGCAAGCTGGTTCTGATTATCGGCGACGTAGCCGGTAAGGGGCTTGCCGCTGCGGTTCAGATCGCGGCGGCCAAATACGGCATCCGCAGCCATGCCTACGAAAACCCGTCACCCTCGCACGTGGTCTCCAGAGTGAACGAGGCGCTGTATTATGAGCAGGCGGCGGATGTTTTCGTCAGCCTCTTCTACGGCGTTGTGGATGTCAAAACGGGTATTATGGTCTACGCGAACGCGGGACACGAGCCGCCTCTTCTAAGAAAACAGGACGGCCGCGTGATCAAGCTCACCAGCGACGGCATCGTGATGGGAGTAGACCCCAAGGTAGAGTATGAGGAGCGGACGTGCGAGCTTGAGCCGGGCGATAGACTCCTTTTGTACACCGACGGCGTGACGGAGGCGAGGAAAGAGAGCGGTGAGATGCTGGGCGAGGACAGACTCACCGACTACTGGGCAAAGAAGTGCCCTGACGGCGCCGAAGAATCGCTCCGGGCACTCTACGAGTGGGCCAAAGAATTCTCAGAGGGTCATTTCCACGACGACGTGGCTATGCTCGTGGTCGCAGTCGCTCCTCCCTAGAGATAATGTCTAACGCTCTAACTCATTTCGGGTACTGTGCCGACCGGCCTTCTGTGGAGTGCGGGAGCGGCTTAGCTCCCGCTTTCCCCTGCGCTGTAATTACGGCAGTAGCTCAAAGCGGCGGCGCGCCGCCGCACGCCAAATTCTGTACGTGAAGTAAATTAGAGCGAAGTCTAATTCGCCCGATCACCGCCGTTTCGTCGTATTCGGGCGAGCGCTGCATCGACGGATGTGGCTGCCGGTATGAACTTGTCTAGCTGGAGCAGCTTGAACGCTCGTTCTGCTGAACCCTTAAGACCCGTTACTATCAGCGATCCTCCGAGTTCTTGCAGCTTTCTGAACTGTCCGATGATCCACCTGAAACCCGGGGTTTCAATGTAATTCAGGCGGCTCGCGTCAAGAATGATGTTTTGTTGAGCCTTCCCCTCGATGTGGTGCATAAAACCGTCCAGAGCTTCCGTGCACTCAATGTCGCATATGCCTTCCGGGCATATGACTATAGCATCGCCACGCGTTTCGACGTGGATCTGTCGGCGCTGCAGCTTTGCCTGTTTCATACGCTGTACCTCTTCCTTCCGCGCCTACGGGGTTAGCTGTCGGGCTGGGATCAGGAAGATATCCCTCCTCGGGATTCCGAGGACTAGCCCCTGTTCTCTTCGGTTCCCCCGCTCCAGAACTCACAGGATTCGGCGCTGACGTATTAATTGTTGGACGACTGCTGGTAGAACTAAACCTGAATTTTTATTCTCCAATTGTAATTACGTATCAATCCGCCCTTAAGTTCCGTTTGCCTGCCACTATTGCAGATCCGCCTTCGCAAGGACAGAGACCTCGTGGATGGTGTTATAAACACCGTCTGGGAGTCTGGTCAGCACTTCGAGTACTTCGTCGGGCGCGCCGTTGTCGGCAGCCATGTTGATGCATTCCTCTTTCGTGGCAGGGAACGCGTACTCGTCCAGATACTTCGTTATCTCCATTACGGTTACCATTTTGCATCACCATGCTTCTGCAGAGGCTATTTTGTGCTTACCCAACTCTGACGCGCACAAAACGAAAAGTCATATCTGGTGCTTGAGCAGAGCATCCAGGATTTCGGAGACCGAAGCGGTGGCCAGGCATACGGAACTGTCGGCGGCGCCATAGTAGACGCTGATTTGGTCCCCTATCTGTGTGTGACCGCAGGGAAACACCACGTTCGGCACTGCTCCGGATACCTCGTAGGATTCGTGAGGTCCAAGCACCCAGTAGGGGAGTCTGGCTATCAGCCTTCGAGGATCGTCGAGGTCCAGCAGCGCCGCGCCGACCCTGTAGGTCGGGCCGGCTGGAAACAGCTTTACACCGTGATACAGGATGAGCCATCCTTCCGATGTCTCTATCGGGATTGTATTCGCCCCCACCTTGTACGCGTCCCACATAGGGCCGTCTCTTTCCATTATTACGCACCAGGGCCTGCCCCAGTGGACCAGATCGTCGGAGACAGTAAGCCAGATATGCTCTATACTGCCGGCGGCCGGCCTGTGCAGCATCCAGTAATTATCCTTAATCTTGCGGGGGAATACTGCCGCGTCCTTGTTGTTCGGCGCGAGCACGAGGCCGAATCGCTCGACGCAATTGAAATCATCCGTGGTGGCAATTGCGATACCAGCGCCAAATCGTGAGTACGCTGTGTAGGCTATGACCCATTTGCCCAGGTCGGCAAGGTAGGTTATCCTCGGATCCTCGCAGCCGTACTCTTCGTAAGGTCCGGCGTCGTGCATCGGAGAGATCAGCGGCTCAGTTTCGATCTCCCAGCCCGTTTCGCCGTTCTTGCTCCGCGCCACGGTCAGGTGGGACTTGCCTTCAAGATCCTCTACCCTGAGCAGCAAGAGGGTATCGCCCTCAAATATTGTTGCGCCTGGGTTGAAGACCGTCCCGCATAGATAGGGAACATCACGGCATGTGATGATCGGGTTGTGCCTCGACCGCTTGAAAAGCTCATTGGTTATCCGCGTCGGGCGGAACAAATCGGCAGTTTTCATCGCTTTTATCCCCCTTATACCGAAAAACATGTTCACTTGGTAAGACGTTCGTCATGCGCCGCAGGTTCTCCTTCCCTAACCC
>JACPPP010000036.1 GCA_016190935.1 Armatimonadota bacterium
TCCTGAGCCTGTCGAAGGGTGCCGACTACGAAGCGCCGCACCTTTCGTGCTTCGACACGCTCATCCTTCGACAAGCTCAGGATGGCTCAAGATGCGGCGTATATTGCTCACGCCGGTTAAAAACGATGCTCCTGCCTACAGTTGTTCCCAGCTTGCCTAGTAGAGCGATTTCTAATTACCATTGCATATAACCGTGCTTGTAACTAGCATAAATGCTTGTATCGTTATTTCGGAATCGCTCTACTAGTATGCCGCATCACAGCCTGAACGATGCCAGCTTCTGCCAGCCGGACTCGCTGAACTGGGTAAGTGTGCGCTGAGTGACACCGTAGGTGATGAATTCCTCCGCAGCCATGCCATCCGGCTCGTAGGCTCTGACGAACTCAGGCAGAGTCTGGAGCCTGCTGATTACATCGGATTGAACAGGTCGGTCGATCCTCGTCTCTCTCGGCACGTCCGGCTGATGAAGCACAGCCTGTACCTTGGGATGGATCGACATTATAAGCTCACCTCCGGCAAGCTCGGTCATATGATAGGACCCCCGCAGCGCGGCTATCAGCAGTATTGCCTCGTAGCTCCGCTCCTTATAGATCTGATAGGCTCGCTTCGTTGCGGCAAGCCCGGCCTGCTTAACGTCAGATTCCCGCACGGACGCGTTCCGGTCCATAGCCACATCCCGCAGGTAATCGTCCAGCCGGCCTATCATTATCACCGAAAAACAGTGGCCCGGCGCTATCCCCTCAGCTTTTGCGCGCTCCAGTCCTCGTCGGTACCTTTCTGCCACGGCGACGACCTGCGGCACTGTGAAGCTCACTGTAGCGGTGACGGTGATGCCCTCCGCTGCACACTCCTCCAGAGCATCCAGACCCGCCGCAGTTACGGGAAGCTTGACGGCTATGTTAGGCGCCCACGCATGGAACCGCCTGGCCATATCCAGCATACACTGGACATCCGCGCACTTGGCTGGGTTGACCTGGGCGCAGACGTGCCCGTCCGGCCCCCCGGCAGGAGCGTATTTCGGTTCGAGCGTACGCGCTGTGTGTTGCACTACGCCTTTAATCAGCTCCTCCGCCCTGCCATCTCCATCGAGGTCAGCCGGAACCGGACCGATAATCGTCCTCCAGTATTCGGTCCTGGCGCTCAGAGCCTGATACGTGAGCACCGGGTTTGTCGTCACACCAACCGCGCCGTGAGCCAATCCCTTCCGAAGCTCGTCAGGATCAGCAGAGTCGTGCCACCATTTGGTAGGCGTGTGCGTTACCAGCCAGCGAAGATACACCTCCTGTGCCTTCTCAGATCCCGCTGTTTCTACCGTTGGGTTTGTTGTCTCGATCATGATGCAAAAAGCCTCCGTAAGAATGTCAGGCCGTCTTTCGCGAGCGCGTCCTGCGTCGGCGCAAGAGGACGCCAGATAGCGGCCGCTGTGGCGATGCTTTCGAGTTCGCAGGTCAGCGACTCGATCACAATCGTCCCATCGTAGTCTATATCGCGCAACGCCTGAGCCCATTCTTCCCAGGCAATTCCGCCGCCTCCGGGCGCGCCGCGGTCGTTCTCTCCCACGTGCACGTGCTTCAGTCGACGGCCCGCAGCGCGCACGGCCTCCGAGATAGACCTCTCCTCGATGTTCATGTGAAACGTGTCGAGAAGCATCCCAAACGCGGGATGGTTCACCAGATCGACTAGCTCTATCGCCTGTGCAGCACAGTTGATGAAGCTCGTCTCGTATCTGTTGACCGGCTCGACACACATCACCACACCGTGAGCCGCCGCATAGTCTGCAAGGGGCGGAATCTGCTCTTTCAGATGAGCGAGTTCCCGCTTGCGCCGTTCGGGTGGAGACTGCCAGAGCCTGCCGACGGCAGCATAGAACGGCCCTACGATCCTAGTGGCCCCAATTATCTCCGCGGCATCTATGCAGTGGCGGATGTAAGCCGCACAGCTTTCCCTGTTCTTCGGGTCCGGGTCGAGCATATCTCGACTCGGCCCGGCCATTGCCAGCACGACGCTAGGGCTCAGATTATGCTTCTGCAGCAGTTCCGACGCGCGGCGATAGTCGATATCCTCCATGCCCTCGATTGCGAGCTCAACGCCGTCGAACCCAAGTGACGCCACATGGGGCGCCAGCCACTCCAGTTTTTCGGTCGTTAGCGGTGAAATCCAAACCCAGGAACTGACTGCAAACTTCATAGACGTAGCCTCCGTATTTTGCTGATCGTGAGATTCATCCCGCGTAGCTCTTGTTGCATTCTATCAATTCCTCAGCAGGGAATCTGGTGATGACCTCAGGCCCATCAGCCGTGACTACGACCTCTTCCTCTATCCTCGCTCCATCTCTGCCCTCTCCATAGTAGGTCTCAAGGGCTATCACCATCCCCTCCTTTAGCTCCACAGGATGATCCAGGGAATAAAGCCTGGTGATCATCGGCCTCTCCCAGAGTCCCACTCCAAGCCCATGTCCGAAGGCAAGCCCGAATGCCTCCGACTCGCTCTTGAATCCCCAGTAGTCCGCAGCAGGCCAGGCCTTTACTATGTCTGCTGTGGTAGCTCCGGCCCTGCATCTCTCTATCCCCGCCTGCAGCAGTTCATAGGTCCTCTTGTATATGTCCTTCTGCCTCTCTGTTGCCCTCCCACAGCAGAGGGTCCGGTAGTAGCAGGTGTGATAGCCGTTTAGAAGCGTCACTATGTCCATAAAGACCAGGTCCCCAGGCTGAAGAAGTCTGTCGGAGGATAGATGGGGATGAGGATGGGTCCTCGACCCGCTTGTCACCTGCACGTTTATCACCCACTGGCCTCCCAGTGTGTGCATGGTATGTGCCGCTGTTGCCTGGATGTCGTTCTCTCTTACACCAGGCCTCAGCATCCTTGCCACAGAGTCGAATGCTGCGTCTACTGTCGCTGCAGCATTCCTCATTATCTGTATCTCGTCATCCGTCTTTATCATCCTGGCCCTGAGCATCACGTCCTGGCCGTCACCTATCTTGAACCCCTCCTGCTGAAGAGCAAGGATAAGCTGTGAGTCCAGATAGTCAACTCCTATCGGGTCCTTCTCGCTTATCCCGTTTGCCTCAAGGACCATCCTCAGGTCTTTAAGGAAGTTCTTCCAGGCTCCCCACTCGAAGGGCAGTGCTCCGAACATTGTGGTATGTGCAGGAAAGGTCCTGTCTCTAATCCAGGGGCAGTTTATCTTCTCTGCTGCCACCTCGCTCCCAAACCCGAAGATGTAAGGCTCTCCTCCCCTTGGGACTATGGCATATCTGCCCATGTTGTCCACCTCAGGGCTTGCCACGGCGGTCGATGTAGCATATCTCTTGTTGCCGCTGTCGAAGAGCAGAAGACATCCAAGCTCCGTCTTCTCCATCTCCTCTTTTATCTTTGCGACTCTCTCACGCCTCAAGCGGTCGAAGTTTATCCTCTCCTCATAATCGACCGCCATCATTCCCTGTGTTCCAAACTTCATATTATTCTCCAACAACCACGATAGGTGGCGATCTCCTGAATCGCTGAGACGCTGAATGCTGATGAGGACGCTGAGGCTGGAATTCCGTATCTTCATCTTCAGTGCCTCAGCAATCTCAGTGTCTCAGTGGTTCTGGAGACAAATCCAAAATCCAAAATCCAAAATGATTCAGTGTAGCTCTATTCCACCTGTGATGTTGACTCCCTGTCCTGTCATCATATCGGCCATGTCAGAGGCAAGGAATACGACAACACCGGCTGCGTCCTCCACTGTCAGAGTCCTCGGCAGTCTGAACCCGTCTGCGATCTTCTTCCTCAGCTCATCCGGGTTCAACCCGAAGTGCTCGGCCCTCTCACGATACACCTTCTCCATCAAAGCAGTGTCCATCGCAGCGGGACAGACTGCGTTGACATTGATCCCATACTGCCCAAGCTCACCTGAGAGGCTGTGCACCATGTTCCATACAGCAGCCTTTGTAGCTGAGTAGACTCCGTTGTTCTCTTCCCCTGTCTTGCCGGCACATGAGGAGATGTTTATGATCTTGCCTCCCCTCTGCTCTATCATATGAGGGACTACTGCCTTTGAACAAAGATACGTCCCCTTGAAGTTGATAGCTACCACCTGGTCGAAGTTCTCCTCATCGAGCAGATGCCAAGGCCCCTGCTGGCCGACTATCCCCGCGTTGTTGACCAGGATGTCTATCCTACCGAACCTGGAAAGAGCCTGTTCGACCATAGACTTCACCTGTCCGCTCTGCGTGACATCGGTCCTGACGAAGATGGCCTCTCCGCCACCGGAGTTGATCTTATCCGCTGCCTTCCTGCCTTCTCCCTCGTCTATATCGGCGATTGTTACTCTCACTCCCTCATCCGCAAGGGCATAGGCTATCGCTCTGCCAACCCCCATCGCCGCTCCTGTCACTATTGCCGCTTTTCCGTTCAGTCCTGTCTCCATAAAACCCATCCTCCTATCCAGCCAATGTATAGATGAGCATCTGTCTCAGATTGTAAGCCGTCTCCCAGGGGTCGAGTTCCCAGTGAACCGGGCTGAAGAGTTCGCAGGTCCACCATCCGTCGAATCCCGCAGAGACTACAGCATCCGCCCACTCCTTCAACGGAATGCTGCCGGCGCCGGTCCAGACGTGCCTGAGGTCGTGCGTTATCCTGCCTTTGGGAGGAACGGAGTCGCAGAACTGCACGCCCGCAATGATACTTTTATCGAGATTTGCGACGTCGTCCGGTGTGGCTCCGGCGTTCCACAAGTGGTAGAAGTCGAGAAGCATCAGCACGTTATCCTTACCGACGGCATCGATGACTTCCAGCCCCTGTTTGAGAGAGCAGAGCGGCGCCCAGCAGAGCGGCTCAAGATATAGTGTGACATTGTGGCCCTTTGCGATGTCCGCGAGCACTTTGAGGTTCTTCGCTGTCAGGTCTCTGACCTCAGGCCAAGGCCTGCCTATCAATCCCCGGTATCCGCCCTCCTCGCCTATCCCAGGCCCAATCGGCCCGGTCAGAAGCTGCACCATCGGAATACCAAGCTTTTCAGCGCACGAGCACATCTTCTCCGTCTCCCGGAGAAGAGCGTCATACTCGGACGGCTCCTGCCGCTCTATGTCTTGAACATAGCCGATGGCCACAGCCGGCAGGTCCTCCAGGAGCGGCGGCAGGTCCTCCAGTTTGTGCCCCTGATCCAGGTAGCGATACAGCTTCGACCCTATGATCTCGATCCCATCGTAGCCGGTCTCTTTGGCTATCTTTATGTCTGTCAGCAGATTACAGTAGTGTGTGCATGTTCCGTTGTGGACGATTTGCATCCTTTCCACCTCCAGAAACGCTAGAGTCTCAGTCCTCGATCCAGTATCTTTCGGTCACGGTCTTGTCTTCGCCGCGAGCGGTGGCTCCAGGTCATCCGAAGCCGCCTCTTCTACGCTCAGGCCGACAAGCTCCGCCGTTTTGACGATTTGACGCCAGGTTTCCCGATCAAGAGGAATACCCTCAGCCAAACGTTTCTCCCGCATCCGGAACTCAAGAGTTCCGGGCAGGACTACTTCGTCAAAGCCTGAAGCCGGCGGTGTCGAGGCGATATACTCGGACAGACGGTCCGTTAGATGGATGAAGCAATGCCTGCCGCAAAACGCATCCGGGTCAATTGCGATAAGGCACGTACCATTCAAATACTGGTGCTCGACGCTGCTGTCCATACCGGCCAGAACCCCGCCAAGCACTTCCACCAGCAGCGCAAGCCCAAAACCTTTGTAGCCCAACTCCGAACCCAACGGCATTATTGCTCCGCGAGGCGGACCGTAGAAGGCTTTCGGGTCGGTGGAAGGATTGCCATCCGCGTCCACAATGCATCCCGAAGGCAATGGTTTGCCCTGGTGCATCAGCACGCGTATCTTGCCCTCGGATATCATCGAGGTAGACATATCGAGCACCACTGGATCCCCGCTGGTTGGAACCCCATAAGCCAGCGGATTTGTGGCAAGCCTTGCCTCCCTGCCGCCCCATGGAACAACATAGTGCCCCGTCTTCGACGTGTTGGCGACCGCAAGACCTATCATACCATGCTCCGCCACCTTCTGAACATATGACCCCAAGCGGCTTACGTGATGCCCGTTCTGGCTGACGACGCAGGCTATGCTGCTCTTTTTAGCCTTTTCACAGACGATGTCCACCATTTGCACGGCACTGACAGGCCCAAAATTGAATCCGCAATCCAGGATGGCAGTCGAGGGAGTTTCTTTTACAACACGTATCTGCCCGCCGGGCTTGATTCTCCCATCCAGCACCTCCCGGACATACCAGATGCACCGGATGATCCCGTGGGAGTCAAACCCCATAATGTCCGCTTCTACAAGCTCATCGGCGACTATGGCCGCTTCCTCCTGCGGCGCGCCGCAGGCCTCGAATATCGCCGTTCCGAGATCTCTCAGATACTCTGCTGTAAAGATCCTCCTCGCTTCTTCCATCACACTACCCCACCAAGTGGACCCAGCGGGTATTTGACTCCATAGCCGAGCTCCGATCCGCCGCTGATGATTAATTCAATTCCGGTTATGTAGCTTGCGGCGTCGCTCGCCAGGAACAGGCACAACTGCCCCGTTTCTTCATTCGTGCCACTTCGGCCACAGGGCTGATGAGAGTCCAACCACCTTTCCCACTCTTCTCCTCTGGGATGGTGAGCGGCCGCGTCAACCCGCCCCCAGCTTATGATATTGCCGGGGAGCACTATGTTTACTCGCACACCGTGGCGGGTCTCTTCTATAGCCAAAGACTTGGTGAACCCGCTCATTCCTGCCTTTGCCGCACAGTAGATACTGGCCCACGCCTGACCCATCACGCTGACCAGACTTCCCATATTGATGATGCTCCCCCTGGTCTTTCTCAGGTGCGGGAGAGCGCGTTTACTGGCAACAAAGCAACTGAGCAGGTTGACCTGCAGGAGGTCCTTGAACTCCTCCAAAGTGAAGTCATCAATCGTCCTGTCCGGCGGGTGAATCCCTGCATTGTTGATAAGGCAGTCCAGCCGCCCATAGAGTTCCACAGTTCGGTCTACCACCCTCTCGATATCCTCCGGCTTGGATACATCGCACTGCTCAAAATGGCAGGTTCCAGGCCCCTTCTCCGTCAACTCTTTTGCAAGGGCCTCTCCATCCGCGACTCCTCTGGCGCATATCACCACTTTGGCTCCGGCATCTACGAACACCCTTGCACAGCCCTCGCCTATGCCTTTGGACCCTCCGGTGATGAGCGCCACTTTGTCTGTAAACGTCATCCCGCAGCGATTAATGACAGATTCTATTGCAGGCATTTTGTCCTCCTTTATCCTCTTAACATAACAGTTTGCGCAAAGCGCTTCATTATCATCCCTCCTTGGCCGCTCGGGTGATGCGGTCTACAAGTCCGCCGTGTCGGGCCGGCGCCGCAAGGTCCTTTTTCTCAAGCGCGCCCAGCGTGGCCCACATAAATGGCATAAAAGCATATTCGGAACCTGAAATGAACTCTCCCGAAACCCCGTCGATGCTCCCCGGCGCAAGCCAGGTAAAGCCCTGTTCACAGGCTATACTCTGCATCATCCCGCGTATGACCTCAAGGCCCAAATCAGGCCGTCCATCGTACATATAGGTCACCCCGAGCATGGGAGGAGTAATCACAAATATTTCCGTGGCTGGGTACCCTCCCTCATGTGATCCCGAAGGATAAATGGGCTTGCCATCAGGGTCCGTCTGATGCAGGCATCCAAGTTTCCCTGCAGCCACACAGGTTCGCTCTATTGTCTTGAGTGTGGTCGTAACCCGATCCGGACGGAACACCCCCGGCACTCCGTGCATCCGTGCCATCCACTCCCCGTCAAGCTGCACAGCAAATACTGAGTCTGACTTCTCTCCTGTCTTAGGGTCGAGGAACCTCAGGTAGTAATCCCCAAGCCAGCACTTGTTCTCCAGGCTGTCGCTTCCGGCCTTGAACCACTTCATGCACTGCTCCGCAAACTCCTTGTCCCCTGCTTCAGTTGCCATCCTCTCTGCCATCCTGAGCGCGGCAAGATGCATCCCTCCAACATGTGGAGATATCCCGGATGAGTATGCCCACTCATACATCTCCGTCTCATACGGAAACTCCCA
>JACPPP010000254.1 GCA_016190935.1 Armatimonadota bacterium
GCTGTAGCCGATTTGCTCTATGAAACCCTCAAGCTTTACGAGAAGGGCAGGCTTCAGGCGGCCTTCAACAAATGCCGGCAGGCCCTCAGACTGAACCCCGACAGCCCCTCGGGCCACTCTCTGATCGGGCTCATCTATGAGAGGAAGGCAGAGGAGCAGATAGCAAGAGGCGCTTTCGTGGATGCCGAGGACTACCTTCATGCGGCAATGCGTCAGATGGAGAGGGTTCTGGAGGAGAATCCGGACAGCGTTGCGGACCGTGAGAAGCTCGAGGAACTGCGGGCAAAGCTGGCGGATATGGGCGGGTTCGAGATAGATCGTCCGGGCGTTTTCGCGCGCTTACGTGCGATTGCGAAAAGGGCGCCATTCCCCTGGACAGCGGGCGCGGGAGCGTTTGCTTTCGTCTTCGTAGTTTTGTTTCTCGGGCTAAACGGCAGCAGGTCTGACAGGGAGGTTCAGAAGCCGGCTCAGGTTGCGCAACCTCAGCAGCCTGCACAGCAGCCGCAGAGCGCGCCTTCTCAAACGCTGCCCCGCCCGACTTATCCTGCATGGACCTATCAGCCGCCCCCCAAGCTTTACCCGGCCCAGCCGCAGCCTGACTACGGCCGGCAGCCCACCCCTGCCGCCTCGCCCCGGTCTGCGCCGCCGCTCACACCTTATCCGGTCCAGCAACCGCCGAGCAATGCGCCGTCGGCGGACTCAGTCGCCGCTCCGCAGTTGCCAGTGCTTCCCGTGCCCGCTAAAGCTGAGCCGCCGGAGCCTCAGCCGCCGAAGGTTCCCGAGAGACCGGCTTCAGAAAGAGCAAGGACTGCTCTCAGCAGCGGAGACTATCAGTCTGCAAGTATACTCTACCAGGAGGCCATTTCTCAGGGGGAAGATACCCCGGAAAACCATCAGTCGCTTGGGATGGCGCTTTACAATCTGGGCAGGAAAAGTTCCGCCGCGGGCCACTTCGAGCGCGCGATCCAGCTCTATCAGGACCGGAAGGCCAGGGGTATCGACGTCAACGCCGCAGAAAGCGGCATCCGAACTTGCAAGATGTACGTAGAGCTTTCGAAAGAATAGCCTATGAAAATGTTGATTATTAGCCTTGTGGTTGTTGTGTTATCCGTGGGTGCAGGAGCGGCTGCGGAGCGTCCTGTTGCGCTGCTTTTTCCTGCTACAGCGGGAGAAGGCGCTCCACCGGCCATTGTGACGGAGGCCACGCAGGCGATGAAGACATACCTGCGACAGACCGGGAAAGCGGATGTAATCGAGTTCGACCCCGAATCCGTGGTGATCCGGCGCGCGGTGATGGAACATCGCATAAAGCCCGATGACCTTGTGGGAGTTACGACTCCTGATGCCAGGCTCCGGCTTGGAAAGCTCCTTGGGGTCAATATTGTCGTGTCCGGAGACGTATCGATCACCGACGACAGGGTTACTGCAAGCGTTTGGCTGGCCAATGTAGAGACAAGGAAGATATGGAGGACGGAATCGAGCGCCGGAATAGTCGATGCGGGGGATAACGACAGGGCCACGTCCAACGCTCTGCAGTCCGCGACGAGCAGCGTGATCTATCAGCTCGCTAACGAGGCTCTAAAGGGCGTAGGAGCCGATGCGCCGGTCACTGCTCCAAATCCACAGGCGCTCACTACGGCTGTGCCGCAGATCGAGCCGACGGAGCCGGTGGCGCCCGCCGCTGAACCGGCTGCGGCGGCGGATGGCTATCTCGTCCAGGCGGAAGAGTTCTTGAAGGCGGGCGATGAAGCGAATGCTATCCTCGAGTACCGGAAGGCTGTGAACGCGGATCCGGCGAACGCGGACGCACGTATCAAGCTCGCCCGGCTTTATGCCAAGCGCAAGATGTACTCTCATGCCATAGATGAGCTTGAGAGGGCCCGGACGTTGGATCCTGAGAACGATTCCGTGCGCAAGGAACTGATGGGAATCCACGAGGCCAGAGGAACGCCTGAGAAGGCGGCTGAGGTGCTGGCAAAGGATGCGGATAAGAACCCGAAGGACGCTTCTCCGCGCCTGGCATCGGGCGATTATTACCGGGACAAGAAGATGTTCGAAGAGGCGGAGGAGCAGTACCGGCTTGCAGCGCAAGCCGATCCTACAAACCCCGTGCCGCACGAACGGCTCCTGCTGCTTTTCGCCTCCCAATCGATGTTCAACGAATGCCGCAACCAGTTGATGCTGCTCCAGCAGTTAGATAAGGACACCGATCCAAAAGTCATCGCGGACAGATACGGGCAGTTTGCGTCACTTGCGGACCAGGAGTTCAAGGCGCTGGTGGACCAGTACGACAAGGGAGCGGCATCGTTCTGGAGTAGGAGATCGACCAGGGAGTACTATTACGATCTTGTGAAGGGGATAGGCATCAGGGTCGAATCGATCGCTCGTTTTCTTGAGGTTCTCAAGCCGCCCGATGATCTTGTGACCAGGCACCGCCGGCGCATTCTCGGCTGCAGCCTTATGTCGCAGGCATGCGCGCACATGCTGAGGTACTTGGAAACGAACAAGACTTCCGAGAGGGACGATGCCACGATAATGGCTTCGGAGGCGCGAAAACAAATCACACCTTGAACCGGATGTATATGATGTCCCCGTCCTGCACAACGTACTCTCTGGTATGTAGCTCAACCTTGCCGGCGCGCTTGGCCTCTTCCCAGCCTCCGGCGGCCCTCACATCCTCGAAATGCCCAACTTCTGCTCTAATGAAGCCCCGCGCAAGGTCGGTGTGAATCTTTGCGGCGGCATCGATGACTTGTGTGCCCTCCGGGATGCTGTGGGATCTTACCTCCGGCTCGCCAGCGGTGTAGAAAACGATCAGTCCGAGCGCCCCGTAGGTCTCGTGTATCAACCGGTCACGGGCGGGTTCCGAGAGTCCCATGGCTTCCAGGTACTCTTTTTGCTCATCTTGTGGAAGCTCCGCGACCTCAGCTTCTACTTTGGCGGACAGAACGGTAACCAGAATCCCCGCCTCCTGCGCATAGGCCCGAAGCTCCTTTACGGACGCACTCTCCGGCTCTCCTATTTCCTCCTCCGGGATGTTTGCGACTATAATTTGAGGCTTCTGGCTCATAAAGTCATAGCCGCGGATGAGTTTTTCCTGGTCAGGCGTCAGAGAAAGCGCTTTTAGAAGCCTGCCGGACTCCAGCGCATCTTTGATCTCAAGCAGCAGGTCGCGCTCCATCGTCAGGGGTGTGGTCGCATCCTTCTTCGTGCCGTGCAGTGATTTCTCCACCCTCGCAAGCCTGGTCTCGACCGACTGAAGGTCCGCGAGTATCAGCTCTTCGGCGAGCGCGCGAGCGTCCTTATCGGGCGTAGGAGGCTCACCAAGCGGCCCCGGAAACGCCCGCACTACGTGCAGGAGCGCGTCCACTGCTCTTACGTCCTGAAAAAAATCCGACCCAAACCTCCCGCGCTGGTCTTCCCCGATCTTCGCTGCGCCCTCGATGAACTCGATAGTCGCCGGAGTGGCTTTCTTCGGGCTGATGTTTTCAACCTGCCAGTCGAACCGCGCGTCAGGAACTGCCACGACTCCCACATTCGGCTTGCCTCCGTATTCATCTATCGGCGCCTTGCCCTGAGTAATCGCCCGGAAAAGCGTCGTCTTGCCCGCCTGCTGCAGGCCCACAATACCGACTTTCAAGGATACCTCCGTTTGGGTTGGGGTTTCTGAATTTGCAGGAGTTGCATCTTGGCCGAGACGCAGTTATAGATTGCCCGGTCGATTAACACGCATCAATCGACCGTTAAGGTCTTCGCTGTTGCAGATAGTCCTGTGGATACGTTCGGCAAGACCAATACTATCATTGTCTGGGCTGCAGACAATGATACCGCAGTGGGATGTATATAGCTCGTGCAACTTAACGAAGTGCCTTCGATTCAGCGTAAGCACAATGCGTTGCTGATTGGTAGCGAATACAAGGACATCCTCGTCTTTCTCAGCGATCCTTCCCACCTCTTGAACTGTCAACACGTCGTGGCCCAGGCTGCGCAGTTCAGCTACTGCCGGCAGGGGGAAGTTCTCGTTCGCATAGATGCGAGCCACGGGCTAAGCTCCCTCGTTCTCCTCAATATCCCTTTGGATCTCAGCAAGATGGTGCTGCGCGTATGACCAGGCGTGCGCAAGGTCCTCAGCCCGCAGAGTAGGGTACGCCTCGAGTATCTCCTTCTCAGATGCCCCAAGCCGGCGCATCTGTTCGAGTACCCACACAGGTATTCGGGTTCCCCTTATGCGCGCTTCTCCACCGCAAACGCCAAGCGTTTTCTCGATTCCTTCGGCAATAACATAACCCATGTCAGTGCAACCTATTCCGATCCTGACCTGTTGTGATGTTAATCCACTGTCGGGAGCAGTATACAGGAACCCGTTTGCTATTGCAAGCAGACAGTCAATCAGACTAGCAGCCGCAGGACCACATGACTACCGGGGAAACCGGCAGGGCGCAAGTTCTACGTAGAACGATTCTTGTAGCTATTGCTCGTAGCCGCGAACTCGTCGAGCACGGCCCGGGCGAGCGCGCTGTCGCTGTCCAGTCCGCACACTTCTTCCAACGCGGCCTCAGGACCTCTGACCTTTATAATTTCTTTTATCTGCAGGGCCGTCGGATCACCGGGCGGGTCGAAAAGAAGTCCCGCCGCTATTCCCTTGCAGACGTTTCTGGGAAAGATTCCCTCCGAGAGCGTGAACTTGGCGGCGCCCGCGAGCCGGTCGTCGGGGCCCAGTTTGCGAAGGGGGTCACGCCCTACCCTCGCAACCTGATCGCCAAGCGCAACATTCCCAAACCTTTCGAGAAGGTCGTCGATGTGCGCCTGATGCCGAGCAGGGTTGAAGCCGTGCTTCTTGATAAGCGCCCCGCCCGTCTCGGTAAGCGCTGAGGATGTTACTTTTCGGATCCTCTCGTCTTGCATCACCTGATACATATATTCATGTCCGTGCAGGTAGCCCAGGTAAGCGGCAACGGCGTGCCCGCAGTTATGGGTAAAAAGCTTGTCGTCGATGTATGCCTGAAAGTTATCGTGCGGCTCCAGCCCCACTATCTCCGGGACGGGGCCAATGAACGCCTCACGGTCTACAGGCAGCCGTTTGTAAGCCTCCGCGACCACCAGAAGGGAATCGTCCCTTCTCATCTCCTCAGTCATAAATGGTACCATACGCGCAACTACCGACATCACAAACCCGATGTTCTCTTCCATGTAGGTGAGACAATGTTTGGGAAGACTTTTAGAGACCTCCTGCCGCAGAAAGCTGTCGGCGCGCGCCAGGTTCTCACATATAATGATGTTGAGAGGGCCGCTCTCTTCCATGCGCGTGCGCTTTTCGATCCCATGCGCTATGGCAGGCACAATAGCCGGAAGGGCATTCACCCCGACCGCAGTGCAGGCTAGATCAGCGGTGGAAAGCTCCTCGGAGACCGTCTCGACGTCTCTTCCATCTATCGCCCGGACGTTCTGCACGATTACATCGTAAGAGCTTTCGGCCGCAATACGGAGTTTGTATCGCCTGCGCTCGTTCAACAGCCGCACGACCTCGGGAATTACATCGACGAAGACAACTTCATAGCCGGACTCGGAGAAGAGTTGGCCCATAAATCCCCGGCCTATGTTACCTGCCCCAAATTGTAATGCCTTTTTCACTCACGAACCTCAGATTTCTTCCGCGTAATACCAGTTGCATTTGAGCGCGTCGCAGCATGTTGAAACGCAGATTACGCGAATTGTACAAATGACGCGGATGGTGCAGATTGGAAGGCTGTACTTTCTGGTGGGAGTCTGGTTTATCTCTCGATCTGCACACATTACACTTTAGATAGTACAGCCTCTCACGTACATCCATTCGCGTTATTCGCGCTTCTTCGCGGCATTCGCGTTTCAAAGAACCAATAAGTAGATCGGCCTAACCGTAGGCAATTGGTATAAGCCAATTGTAGGGCTTTCAGCGGCGCTGGGTCAACTTGTCGCGACAGGCCTGTAAATTTTATCAGCCAAACAGCCGATGATATACTTCGTGAGGCGGCTTCCGACCGAGAAGCCGGAAAACGAAGGCAGATGAGTGGAGGTTCGGCTGTTATGCCTTCTCATAGAAGGTTGATCGGTATTTCTGGTGCTGTGAGGCCTCGTCTTGTGATAGTTGTTCTTGCCCTGGCCGATGTCGCGGCTTTGGTTTCGTCCCTGCTTATATCTCTGCTGCTTCGATTCGACAACCTGCCCTTTGATTTCATCTACAAGCGCCATCTTAAAGACCACGTTGTAAGTTTTCCTGTATGCGTAGCGCTGTATATTGTCATCTTCTTTCTATTCCGATTGTATCGTTACGCGTGGCGCTTCGCCAGTCTGGAGATGCTCTGGGGGGTCATCTGTACAAATACGGTGGGTCTGATGGGCTTGATTGTCATTCAGTCGCTGGTGGATGGCGGCACATTTCCCCGGTCGGTTCTGGTAATCTTCTGGACGGTCAGCATCATCACAGTCGGTGGAACCAGGGTCATGCTCCGTTTGGCGAGCATTCTGCGCAAGGAGTATTCGCGCCGCAGGCTGCGGGGGGAGTCGAGCGGGGCGCCGGCCAGACGGGTCATAATACTGGGCGGAGGTTCGCACGGCGCGGGCATTATGAGGACCTTGTCACAAGACCCCGACCTGCACTACCAGGTGATCGGATTTCTCGACGACGATCCTCTAAAAAGCGGTGCCTATATAGGTTCTGTGCAAGTGCTCGGCCCGATCAGGCTTCTGGGCAAGCTCCTGGCGAGAGGCGAGGTTGATGAGGTCATAGTCGCGATACCCCACGCAGCAGACATCAGGCAGCAGGTTCTCGAATGCAGAGAATCAAACGTGCCGGTTAAGGTTGTCCCTGAGCTGAGAGACGTGCTGAACGGCAGGACCTATGTGAAACTGGAAGACTTCAGCGTTGAGGACCTTCTCCGCCGCCCTCTGGTCAAAACGAACGTAGAAGAGATAGGACACTACCTGGCAGGGAAGAGAGTGCTTGTGACCGGGGCTGGTGGAGGCATAGGTTCGGAGCTCTGCCGCCAGATCATGTCGTTCGGCCCTGCTTCTCTGCTGCTGGTCGGTCACGGTGAGAACTCCATATTCCAGATCCGGCGCGAACTCCAGCGCAGCTTTCCTGAGTTGGCCGATCGCATCTACTGGGTAATCGCTTCGGTGTCGAACCAGTTCCGGGTCAACCAGGTTTTCGACTGTTTCGGGCCGGAGGTCGTCTTCCACGCCGCCGCGCATAAGCACGTGCCGATTATGGAGTCGAACATGGTCGAGGCCGTTCACAATAACGTGCTTGGAACGAGCTACGTAGCGGACGCGTGCGGCTGCGTAGGTGTAGAGCGTATGGTGCTGATCTCAACGGACAAAGCCGCAAGTCCGACGAGCGTGATGGGCGCGACCAAATGGCTCTGCGAAGAAGTAGTTCGGGCGTCAGCTTCCACCTGGCCCGGAACTACCTATGTCACAGTCCGCTTTGGTAATGTGCTCGGCAGTCCGGGCAGCGTGGTGCCGCTGTTCCGGGAGCAGATAGCGCGGGGGGGGCCGGTTACAGTAACGCATCCCGAGATGACGCGCTACTTTATGACGATCCGTGAGGCTGTGCAGCTAGTTCTGCAGGCCGGGGCCATCGGCAGGTCAGGAGAGCTTTATCTGCTGGATATGGGGCAGCCGGTCAGGATTCTGGACCTCGCGAGAGACATGATACGTCTGTGCGGAAGGGAGCCGGACGTCGATGTACCCATCATATTCTCGGGAATCAGACCGGGAGAAAGGCTGCACGAACAACTTATTTCCGAAGACGAGGAGATAGAGGACGCGGCCTGCGAAGGGATGTCGATAGCGCACAGACGGGAGTATTTCTCCCCGTCAGAGGTCCTCGATCTGCTTCAGAGGTTCAAGGAGATCATAAACTACGGCGACGAGGCGCAGATGCTCAAGCTGCTTGGCGAGGTAATCCCGGGGTTTGCGGCAAGAAGGGAGTTCAAGTTGCTAAGTCCCGGCTCAGAGAGGCTTACATCAGATGGTGGACATTCACAGTCATATACTGCCCGGCGTCGATGAT
Organism: Armatimonadota bacterium; assembly: GCA_016190935.1. Taxonomy (GTDB): domain Bacteria; phylum Armatimonadota; class UBA5829; order UBA5829; family DTLH01; genus JACPPP01. Next base: position 8,054 of record JACPPP010000254.1, read on the forward strand.
GGAGCAGGGGATATCGAAGAGTCCGTGGATCTGGCGGAGCTTTCGGCATCCGAAGGCACGACAGTGATTTTTGCGACGCCGCACGTGGCTCCGCTGCAGGACCGGGAGCTCGCATTGCAACTGCCGGAGCGGGTGGCTGCGCTCCAGGACGCCATCGTGTCCAGGGGCCTGCCTCTCCGCCTTGTACAGGGGGCGGAGGTTTACCCGGACTGCGGTGTGCTCGCCGCTCTGGATGCAGGCCTTCCTCTGACCCTCGGTGGACTTGGCAAGCATCTACTCCTCGACCTGCCGCTCACCGCTATTCCGCTCGGGTTCGAGCAGTTGGTCTTCGATCTACAAAGATGTGGGATTACCCCGATTCTCGCTCATCCGGAGCGGGCGATTCCGGTCCAGATGCAGCCACAAATGCTCGAACCGCTGGTCCATCGCGGACTGCTTCTCCAGATAGATGCAGGGAGCATGCTTGGCTCTCATGGTCCTGCCGCTGAATCGGCAGCGCTGATGCTGCTCCGCCATAAATGGGTGCAGTTCGTCGCGTCGGATGCTCACTCACCGCGGGTTCGCAGGCCCAGGCTGGCGGATGCCGCGCGGGTACTCACCAGAATTCTGGGACTGGAGCGGGTGACCGAGTTGATTTCGACGAACGGCAGAAGAGTGCTCGAGGGCGAGGCCATTCCAACAAACCCTGCCGACTACTCGCCCAAGCGAAGCAGATGGCGGATGTTCGGGGGATAGAGGTGGGTGTTGGGTGTTGGGTGTTGGTAAGGGTCATGGGTCATGGGTCATGGGACGACCGATGGGGCAGCCGCACGGTGACGTGCGGCTCATCTGGCCCGGCGCGAGACGGGCCGGGCCATCGGAAGTGCAAAATGCAAAATTAGGTGGCGGCGGGCACAGCGTGATGCTGACATTCGCTGCGTCGATGCCTCCTGAACCGCGGAAGCGGGAATGGATGGAGACGCGGAATTCCAGCCTCCCGCAGCATAAAGCCGTCCGCGACTCAGTATCCTTCCGCGTCTCCGCGGTTCAGGAGTCAAAACAAGCTGGAAATAGGAGACGGGACGCCCCGGCTGATAGCTGATGGCTGATCCTGAAGCAAGTTCAGGATGACAGCTATTCTGAGAGGAGTTTACAATGGCAAGAACACTGACAACGCAAAGATATCCGATTATAAGTCCGACACTGCCCGATGCAGAGGAGATGGAGGACGTCATAAGGCGGAGTTTCTCTTCGGGCAGGATTACATCCGGAGAGCAGGTAGAGGCGCTGGAATATGAGGTGAGCCGTAGGGTAGAAGTAAGGAATGCCGTAGCCGTATCATCGGGCACGAGCGGCCTTATGCTCTTGATCCGGGCGCTCGATCTGCCGGATGGGAGCGAAGTCATTACTCCAAGCTTCACATTCGCAGCAACCTCCCACGCTCTTCTGTGGAACGGGCTGAGGCCGGTATTCTGCGACAGCGAGCCGGATACCTTCACAATGGATGCCGAAGCCGCAGCGTCACTTATAACCGAGAGGACATCAGCGATATATCCTGTGTGCATCTTCGGAGCGCCGGGAGACATAGACTCTTATGTGAGGCTTGCGGAAAGGCACAATCTGGCTCTTATCTTCGACAGCGCCCAGGGGCTTGGAAGCAGCTACAAGGGAAGGCAGGTAGGCGGCTTCGGCAGCGGCGAGGTATTCAGCTTGAGTCCTACAAAAGTGGTGACAGCCATCGAAGGCGGACTCGTGACTACAGATGACGACTACCTTGCAGAGAAGATAAGAAGGATGCGGGACTACGGCAAGGCTGAAGACGGGGAAGATATGCACTGGCTCGGGCTTTCTGCAAGGATGGAAGAGATAAATGCAGCGGTAGGAAGATGGTCACTATCGAGGATAGATACCTGGATAGCGGCAAGGAAAGCGATAATGGATGCATACAGGGAGAGGCTTGAAGGGATTCCGGGGATAAGCTTTCAAAAGATTCCTTCTCACGGCCGGTCATCCAGGAACTACATGGTGATCCTTCTCGATCCTCACATTTCTCCGGTAACCAGAGACGAGCTATACCTCCTGCTGAAGGAGGATGGAATCCAGACCAAGCGTTACTTCTATCCTGCTCTTCACAATCAGCGGCTGTATTCGGACATAGAGCCGGGATGCAGCGTGAGGCTGCCTGTAGCAGAGATGATAGCGTCGAGAAGCCTTGCCCTGCCGATGTATTCGCATATGCCTCTTCGGGCTGTAGATGAGATCTGTTACAGGATCATTACTCATGTCTCCGTAGATGGGTAGCTTGGGCTGGGATGGCGGAGGAGTTCTCTGAAACGCGTCCTTCGACAGTCTCAGTCAATCATGACTCTGCGGGTCACACAAGACGATGAAAATTCCCGACGCCTGCATTGACACTCTTCTTTCCCCTTCTCTATAATAAACTTAGTTGCAAGCTACTCTTTTATTCGAGGCGGATTCCTATGCTCGCTCAAGTTAACTCCAGTGCCCTCTTCGGAATCGATGCCTACATTGTTGAGGTGGAGGTTGATATATCGAGCGGCCTTCCTCGTTTTGACATAGTAGGCCTACCGGATACGGCTGTGCAGGAGTCGAGAGAGCGTGTTCGGTCCGCAATAAAGAACTCCGGTCTGGAGTTCCCAATCAAGAGGATCACCATCAACCTAGCCCCCGCCGACGTGCGTAAGGAAGGCCCGGCATTCGATCTCCCCATAGCTGTGGGTATTCTGGCAGCGACTGGACAGGTCGATCCTGAGGAACTGAGCGCGACTATAGTCGTGGGCGAGTTATCGCTGGACGGCGGGGTGCGCCCGGTGAGTGGCATTCTTCCTATCGCGCTTAAAGCAAGAGAGTTGGAAATCCGCCGTATGGTGGTGCCCGCGCATAACGTGAAGGAAGCCGCAATTGTGAGCGAGTTGGAGGTCTTTCCCGTCACCTCGCTCACCGAGGTGGTGCAGTTCTTCAACGATCCTGAATCAATGCTGCCTGCGGTCATTGACTCCAGGGACTTCGCCGCACTCGAAGAGCCTGTTTATGACGTGGACTTCGGCGATGTGAAAGGTCAGGAACACGTTAAGAGGGCTCTCGAGGTCGCAGCAGCGGGGGGACATAACATCGTTATGATCGGGCCACCTGGAAGCGGCAAGACGATGCTCGCGCGCCGGATTCCTACGATCCTTCCTCCACTTTCCCGAAATGAGGCACTGGAGACCACGAAGCTCTATAGCGTCTGTGGGCTATTGAGCTCAAACGAGGCGCTCGTTACAAGACGCGCGTTTCGTTCTCCGCATCATACTATCTCTAACGCGGGGCTGACAGGAGGGGGGTCCTACCCACGTCCCGGAGAGGTGAGTCTCGCGCATCACGGCGTGCTGTTTCTGGACGAGCTTGCGGAGTTCCGAAGGGATGTACTTGAAGTCTTGAGGCAACCACTCGAGGACGGCCAGGTCACAATTGCCCGTGCCCAGGCGTCTCTTACGTATCCAGCGCGCTTTGTCATGGTTGCTGCTATGAATCCGTGAAGTTGCGTTGCTTATCTGCCATCATTTCTGAAGAGGTAGGAAGGTAGCAGAGGTTGATCGCTACCTCGTCTTTGCTGATAGAGATCTTTTCAGTGACGTTCTCCACGACGGCACGTTTGTCGTCGCCAGTTAGGTCTGGCCAATGGCTATATAGGTTTTTGGCATCTTGAAGGATTTGGTCGCTGGAAAGATACTGAATCTTAAGGAAGTCAATTTCCGCCTGTAGTTTGGGGATCTGCTCTTCCATTTGCTCTAGTCTTTCTTCCAGGGGTTTATAACGTTTTCCGAAGCCATTGGAAGTAATCTCATCATCAAGATACAATTTGTAGACCCGATCCATATCCTGATTGAGGGTTCGCTCTTCTTCAAGAAGTGTATTTATAAGCTCTTCCTTTTCCTTTATCGTCCGGTCAGCCTGGGAAAGGTAATTGTTAATCTCTACCGGCGACAGGAAGAATGCCTTAAGCTGCTCATGGAAGACCTCTTCAAGGTCGTTAACGCTGATCTTGTTGCGGCATTTGTAGCAGGTATATTTCGGGGAATTTGATGGGACGTACATCCTGTTTCCGCAGTCGCAAAAAGCCAGCCCGGTAAAGAGATGCACAGCTTTCTTGGCTGGACGTTTGCGGCCGCTTGCTTGCTCTTCAAGAATGGCGTTGCACTGCGCCCACAGCTCCTCGGAGACAGTGGGTTCGACTTTGGTGTAAATCCATTCTTCCTTTGGCTTATAGACCCATTTCTTGTTCTCCCCCAGGCTCTTGGAGTAGTTGGCCCGGCGGTAACCTTTGGCTGCGGTGTCCCGAAGTAATCTATCGACGGTCGTGTCGGAGAACTTCGCGCCACTGCGGGTCCTGTAGCCTGCTTCATTTAGAATCCGGGCGACGGTCTTCTTGCGGCGATGCTCTAAGAAAAGGTCATACATTAGCTTTCTTACAGGAGCTTCGTTCGGATCTGGTATCAGCTTTTTACCCTCCCAACGGTAGCCAAATGGAGCCTGCCCGCCAAGCGGCTTGCCAAGCTTGGCTCTAATCGGAACAGATGCAGCCACCCGCTCAGCGATCTCCTCCCTCTCCCATTGGGCCATTGCTGCGATCATTGTGTAAAAGAGTCTACCCGCCGGGGTGCTTGTATCTATCGCTTCTTGTAAAGATACAAGATCAGCATTATGGTCGCGGAATATATCAGCAAATTCAAGCAGTTCTTTGGTATTGCGGGCAAGTCGAGCGAGCTTTGAGAAGATAAGTCCCGAAATGCGTTCGTTTCGGATATCTTCAAGCATTCGCTGGGTTTCGGGATGCTGCATGACGGACTTGCCGCTGATTGCTTCGAGATGGTAGATATCCCTTACATGCCAGCTTTTTGATTCGGCATAAAAGCGGGCACGCTTCTCATGGTGCTCAGGGCTTTCACCTCTGGCCTGGTCTTCGGTCGATACTCTGATCCAGATCCCGACTTGTTTGATTTTTTCCATTCATCTCACTCCAAATCCATGGTCGAAATGTTGGTCACACGCTTCCACCTACGGGATTATCCCCAGAATTTCCTGTCCAGGCTTCTATACTGGATGGCTTCCGCAATATGTGCGACCTGGATGTCTTCAGACCCGCCGAGATCAGCTATGGTGCGGGCGAGCTTGAGGATGCGATCGTAAGCACGGGCGGAGAGATTAAGCTGAGTGATAGCTGATCGAAGCAGGTTCTTGATATCGTCGGACATATGGCAGTATTGCTTGAGTTGTCGGGAGCTCATGTGAGCGTTGCAGTATATACCGGTTCCGGCGAAGCGAGTTACCTGAAGCTGTCTTGCTGTTGCTACGCGCTGTCTTATAGCGTTGGACGGTTCACCGTTGCCCTGACTTAGGAGTTCATCCTGCTTAAGCCGTGATACCTCGATGTGGATGTCGATCCGGTCGAGGAGCGGCCCGGAAACACGCTGCAGGTAGCGTTGGACCATCTGAGGCGTACAGGTACATGGCTTTGAGCTGTCTCCATAGAAGCCACAAGGGCACGAGTTCATGGCGGCAATCATGACAAATCGTGCTGGATATGTAAGAGACGCCTGCGCGCGAGCAATCGTCACTTTTCCGTCCTCAAGAGGCTGCCGAAGGACCTCCAGCACATCCCTTCGGAACTCAGGCAATTCGTCCAGAAACAGCACGCCATGATGTGCCAGACTTACTTCTCCGGGTCTGGGATAGGAACCTCCTCCTGTTAACCCTGCGTTAGAGATCGTATGATGGGGGGAGCGAAATGCTCTCTTTGTGACGAGTGCTTCATTGGAACCAAGCAAACCACACACACTGTAGAGCTTTGTGGTCTCCAGCGCCTCGTCGAGTGTGAGCGGTGGAAGAATGGTCGGAATACGGCGCGCAAGCATCGTCTTGCCACTGCCGGGAGGACCGATCATCACGACATTGTGTCCACCCGCAGCAGCAATCTCCAGCGCGCGCTTCACATGTTCCTGACCTTTCACATCGCTGAAGTCAACGTCATAAACAGGCTCTTCGAGTGCGGCGAAGTCCCTGGAGTCAATAACCGCCGGCAGCATTGATTCAGGCTCGTTGAAAAACTGAACTACCTCGGTAAGTGTGGTTACTGGATAGACTTCGACTCCTCCAACGATAGCTGCTTCCTTCACGTTGTGCGCTGGCACAATCATGCGCCGCATTTTGAGGTACTTTGCCTTCAGAGCAATAGAGAGGACGCCGCTCACGGGCCTTACTCCACCGTCAAGGGAAAGCTCGCCAACCACGATAGTTGATTCCAGAACCTCCGGGTCTACCTGGCCCGTTGCGGCAAGGATTCCAACGGCAATGGGGAGGTCGAACGCGGGGCCTTCTTTGCGCACATCGGCTGGAGCGAGATTGATCGTGATCTGCTTCACTGGAAACTCAAGTCCCGAGTTCTTGACAGCTGATCTCACTCGCTCGCGCGATTCCTGAACGGCTGTATCTGGAAGGCCAACTATGTCGAACCTGGGAAGCCCGCCGGATATGTCAACTTCCACCTCGACGATATATGCGTCGATGCCGAGTACAGCGCTGGAGTTGACTTGAGCGAGCATAGAGAACCGGCCTCGAATAAAAGAATAGCTTGCAACCAAGTTAATTATAGAGAAGCGGGAAGAGGAGTGTCAATGCAGGTTCCAAAGATTTCGTCGGGAGAATCTTTACAGAGTGATCGACCTCTTTACCTCCCCCTTAGATTAGAGAAGCTTACGCCGCGGCTTGCCGCAGGGTACAATTAAGGAAAGTTTGAAAACCATTGGTTTTCATACCATACTGAAAGTATGGCAGAAAAAAAGGATTCCATTGCGCATACGTCACCCATTACCATCTTGTTTTTCCTCTGAAATACCGAAAGATCCTGTTAAGACCGGCAATCGAGGCTGAATTGGTACAAATCGGTCATGAAATTGAAGCGCGATACGAATTGGAAATTGAGAAGATGGGAGCGGACAACGATCATATCCATCTGTTATGCTCCTTCCATCCAAAATACAGCATTGGCGAAATGGTCAGGAAGTACAAAAGCATTACGGCGAGAGAGTTATTCAAATCACATCCAGAGATCAAGCGTGACCTCTGGGGCGGGGAATTCTGGAGCGATGGATACTACGCTGCAACCGTGGGAGAAAAAGGAAACTGGAAACAAGTTGAAAAATATATCAAGGAACAAGGTAAAAAGCCAGAGGATATCAACCTGCGTTTGTTCACGCTATGATACCCTGTGGCTTGCCACAGGGTGATTCATTGGGTGTAGAAGTGTGACCATTTCTCCATGATGTTTTTAACTTTCACCTCTAGCCTCGTCTTCCATACAGATGCTAATCCATATGCCGACTTGCTTTTGCATCTCCCTCATGTTCACCACCTGTGGCTTACAAGTGCAAACTGACTGGGTCAGTATGAACCATTCCGTGTTGAGATAGTCCTCTTGTCAATGCGACGAATGGACGAATACGCTATTGCAATAATGCACTGGAGAAGGTACGCCCCTATAATGCATAAGTCCGAGACAAAAAATCGAGTTCACAGTAAACCAGGTAAATAAAAAAGTCGGGCAGATCAGAACCGTCTGCCCGGTATCAAGATTGGATTGCCCGTTGTTTCGCTTGGTGAAGGTACTTCAGCCCGCTGACTACATTACGTCTATGTGCCTCTACTTAAAAAAGGATTCTAAAGCTTTAAGGCAGGTTGTTCCCTGAGTTCTACCTGAAAGTACTCTGTGAGGACGTGCTTTGTCCAGAAATCTAACGACGACGCGACCTCTCTGCCTCCCTCCAATTTATTGCGTAGTAAGCCGACTATCTCTTCCGGAGCGTAAGGCTTTCCGCTGAGAGAACGCCCCTTTGCCTCCGACAACTCTGTCTGGCCGATTGCAAAGGCCACGGAAGGAGAATCCAGATTGATCTTGTGTAGAATACACAAGTGTTGCTTATTCCTCTGAGTAGAGGAGTCCCAAACAAGCCCAAGTAATTCCACACTCTTAGGCTCGTACTTTATCCGGACCTCTTCGCTCAGTTCTCGGAGAAGCGCTTGCCTCCAAACGGCCTCTCCCCCATCATCTTTGTCCTCCAACCTTATGTGTCCGCCTACCCAAACCATGTACTTCTGGTGAAACTGTTTCGTGGGGTCTATCTCTTTTTTCCGAAACAGGTAGACCTGGTTATCGTGCATAAGCATGGCTGCCGAAATCGGTTGTACCAAATCATCACTCGCCTCTGCTACAGACAGCCTTGGTTCGAACCTGCCATGTGTATCCAACGCTTGCAGGATTGGAGATGCCTCAAGGGCGGGCATAAAGCCTTGCCTTAAGCCGGCACCCACAAGTCTAATTGTTGGGACAACAAACACTTTTTCGTCGATATGAGCTTCCATAGCTTCCACAGTTGTTTTAGCCACCTGTCTTGCCCCCTGATCTGGAGAAAGTTCTGTAGTATCCACCACTACTACTCGTTTCCAGCTTACTACCTCCTGTCCCGTTGTCAAGGTCTCCAGACTGTGGATAAACTCACAAAGTACTTCTTCATTCATTATGCGCGCCTCACCGGTTGCCTGCAGAAGTTGAAAGTCCGGTTCTCGTTGGAGAGAGACCTCCGTCGAGCAGCGAACGACGAAAACTATATCAATCAATTGCCTCCACAAAGGCAACTCGACAAACTCGCGCACCTTCCGCAAATCGTCCTTGTCCACGCTACCTCGGCTTACATGCCATTGAGTCCATATAGTGCAATCGAATAAACCGCGATCCATGACTACCACATCGGCATCACTATTAGCCAACTCCAACAGACCAGCCATGTAGGTACCGAGATTCCAGAGGTTGAACTCCAGGGCGGTCTTCCTTTCAAGAAGAGGATTGTCCTCGGCTCTTTCGCGCAGCTTCTTGACCTGGAAACCCATTCTTTGCAACCACTTAATCAGAAAATTACACAGTGTGGTCTTGCCCGACTTTGGTGTTCCGGCAAACTCAATAACCAAAGGTCGCTTCTTGGCTTCGGGTATCATTTCGAGTAGTTTCTTCGCTCTGCGGACCAGTTCCTCAATCTCAGGTCGGCTATCGGTGCTTCGAAAGGTATCTGTCATTATGAATCACTCCTCCTTGACAAGAAAGCATATCGTTCTTCTCGCTGTTGCAGAATCTAATGCTAAGTCGGTCCCGGATGGATGTCTCAGTCGCTGACCCGTACATTTTACGACGCTATGCTGCCCCGGTCAACTCCATACTTCGCCCTCGAAAACTCAATAATCTCCGCTTTACGAGACTCCTCCACAGCGAGCGGCGGTAGCGTCTTCGCGCTGAATGGCCGGGAGGTCACTCCGTCTATCATCAGCTTCAGGTAGGTGTGATAGTTCGGCAGGCCGATGAGGTCTGACTCATCAAAGACGGGATGAAACTCCCTGGCAAGGAACTTTGCATCCTCTACTCCCACACGAAAAGAGATCATTGTGCCCACATTGCCGAAAATGGCAGACCTCATCTTTTCATCGAGCTGCTCGATGTACTGGTGGGCAAGAATAAGATTGAGGCCGTATTTCCTGGACTCGGAGAGCATGTCCGCAAAGGCCAGGGTGAGGAAATTATGGACCTCATCGACATAGAAATAGAACGGCCTTCTGTCTTTCTCTGGTATATTCGTTCTGGTCGTGGCCGCTTGCATGATCCTTGTCGCAAGCATCGCCCCCAGAAGCGAGCAGTTGTCCTCCCCAATCCTGCCCTTTGAGAGATTAACTATCAGTATCTTCCCTTCGTCCATCACCTTCCTCAACTTGAAAGTGTTCCGGCTCTGGCCGACGATGTTGCGAAGCGGCAGGCTGGTGGCAAACTGGCTCAGCTTGTTTAGGACCGGCGAGATCGCTTCAGACCGAAGGTTCGGTGAGTATTTGTCGAACTCGGAAAACCAGAACTCCCTTACCTTCCGGTCAGTGACCTTCTGTAAGATCCTCAGCCGGAACCCTTTGTCGGTAAGGAGCGTGGGCACATCAAGAAGTGTGCTCCCAGGATGCTCAAGCAGCGTCAGGAGCGCATGTCTTAGGATATGCTCTAACCTCGGCCCCCAGAACTCAGGCCATATCTTCTTGAAGACAGAGATCAGGCCGGAAGAGACAAGAGAGCGGAGGTCCGGTCGAACGTTCTCCAGCGGGTTGAAGGCAATGGGATATTCGACATCCGCCGGGTTGAAGTAAATGACCTCTTCCATCCTTTTCTCCGGCACGAAATCGAGGACGTGCTCCGCCAGGTCTCCGTGGGGGTCGATAAGGGCCAGTCCCTCACCTCTTCTAATATCCGTATAGACCATATTTTCAAGCAGGGTGGACTTGCCTGTCCCGGTCTTTCCCACAATATACATATGCCCCCTTCGGTCCCTCCTCCTGATGCCGAATATCTCACGTCTCTCACGGTAGTCGGTGATCGCGAAGGGGGTGATCGGGTTGTCTTCATAGTGGCTTTCATTCATAGAGGTATAGTATCACCTTCTCCACGTGAGGAAAGAAGGGATGCCTTGCTACTTGCGTCAAATCCTCCCGCCTTGTCCCGTGCCGCCACTCTAGCTAATGTGTGATCAGGACCTTGAAAACAAACATATCCTGGGAGGTGAGCTTGTATGGCCCTTGACGTTGGCCGAGTAAGTATCGAGTATCTGGAACGGCCCACTGGAATGGTCTCTGAGTTCGCGAGATACCTTGCCGGATGCGCAAGCTGCCCCGGTGACGGCAACGCCTTCGGGTTCTACCTCAAAGAGGAGATGCACGAGGAAGCCGTGGAGTTCCTGGTAAAAAGGCAGGCAAAAAGGAGCGATCTTACAGAGATCAAGTCATGGATCGAGGGCCTTCCCTGGGACAGGAGAGGGTATCTCGCTCTAACCTTCAACTGGTGAGGAAAGGAGGCGAAAAAGTGCCGGAGTGGACAGTATGTTTTGACGTTACTGTCTCAGTGAGCGTCGAAGCCAGTACGGAGAACGAGGCCGAAGAAAAAGCTGAGACGCTCATCGCGGAGGCCTGGGACGAAGACCTGCATATGAGAGAAGGCGTTGATTGGACTCTCGGAAAGGTCTTCGCAATAAGAGACGAAGAGACTTGCATCGAAATCCTGAAATGAAAGGGGTGAGAAAAGAATGGACGAGGCGAGAGCAAGCTGGAATACTGTCTACCACGCGAAAGAGGGCTTCGAATGCCAGATCACTCTGCGTGACGAGGACGAAGCCACCCTGGAGACAAGGGCTAAGAAGGTCATGGTCTCCATCACAAAGTCCGGGGGCGTGCCGCTCAGGCGAAGGAGCTATATTCCGGGCAATAACGGCGAGAACTCTGACGATGAGGAAAAGCCCGAGAAGACCTACCTTGATGAGGACGGCGTGCGCCGCTGCAATCTGAAGCTCAAGAACGGCAAAGTCTGCGGCTCCCCGGTGACCGAGCGGGAGGGCAAATACGGCACGTTCTGGAGCTGCCCGAACTACAAAGAACATGCCGCATGATGCCCGGCAACCGACCACTTCTTCCGGCCGATCTTCCCCCAAAGGGAAGATCGGCCTCCTTCACTTTAGATTGTTCAAGAAAGAGGTGAGAAATGTGATACGAGGATTTCGCTGTCCTCTGGGCAGGGGAGACCTGCTCTTTGACGAGTGTCTGGAATGCGCCGCCTCACATGAGAACCCCTGCCAGTTCGACTACCCCATCCTTACGGCGATGCAGCGAAACATCCGGGAGGAGGCGGGCATATCCGTCTCCTCGCTCCTTAATTGTCTTAGAAAAGTGGCGTTAGAGGCACGAAACGACATCTATCTCGACCCGTCGCAGCTCTACTATGCCTTCAGAGGACAGCTATTCCATGCGGTCATTGCTCAGGCTCAGGACGGCGGGGCGGTCTGCGAAGAGAAGTTCGAGAGAGCGGTGGCCGGGATAGTGCTTTCAGGCCATCCCGATGTGATCTACCCGCAGCACCGAAAGCTGGTGGACTACAAGAGCACCAAGAGAATCCCGAAAGATGATAAGCCTTACGCCAACCATGCCATGCAGGTCAACCTCTACCGGTATCTTGTCGCTCCCCGCTACCCGGTGGACCATCTGGAGATTGTCTACTTCGACATGAGCGAAGTAAAGCGCGTCCCTGTAAAGGTGATGAGCGTAAGGCAGGTTCTCGGCTGGCTTGTGCCCAGGCTAAAAGTCCTGAAGTCCGCTCTCGATGGAGGAAAGCTTCCACCTAAAGCCGGCTCGGAGGGGATATGGCAGTGCAACGGCTATTGCCACTTTACGAGCCTCTGCTGGCCGGGCGGCGCGCCATCGGCTCCACTACTCAAGAAGAAAGAGGAAGCGAAGACGGAAGTGATCTTAAAGCGAATGGGAAGGAGGCCAAAGTGATAAGCCATGGCGCTTGCAGCAGGAGAGACGAGAACGATAACCCAGATCCTCTTTTCCCGAAAGCGGGAGGTGGACATCTTCCCTGAGCTTCACGGCGGCCAGGAGATTGCTTATCCGGCAAGACGCAACCCCAACGCCAGAGGATACCTCTCGGCCATGCTCTGCAAAGCCTGTGTCGTGGCCCTAAAAGGGGATGTCATCGGTATCACGAGACTCGATGGTGAAGGGGCGGTGATGGTGAGGTCCCGCTCCCAGTCGGGAGGCGACTTTCATCACTGTTATCTGGTTGGAGATAGAGCCTATCTGCCGAGAGGCCATGTCACCTACCATCTGGGGCTTCTCCTTCTTGGCGAAGCCCTTGTCGCGAAAGACGAGGCGGGCGATCTTCTTGATGCTTTGGAGGAACTTCTCATCTATCGCGCCGCTACGCCCAGGACTGACGAGTGGCATCTTGAGCTTCTGATGCACCTTGCTGACGAACTCTACTACTGGGCCAAATGGCGGGGTGGCAACCCCAAAGAAGACCCGGAGAGGCTGGACTCTCTTGATATACGTGATGCTACCTACCCGCCGGAAGTGACTGTTATCGAGCCAATAGACCACGAGGTGATAACCGACCCGGAGAAGCTCCGCCGGTATCGAAGCCGTGAGGTGGAGACACCTGGCGAGGTTTCTTTCCCTGCACCTGTAAAAGGACGGTTCAGAGGGCCGCAGCTTGCCGAGCTGGTGGAGAGCCTGGAGCTTGGGATGCACTGTCTCTTGGTCGGGCCTACCGCTACGGGCAAGTCCCTCTGCGCATTCGAGGCTTTCGACAGGACGGCTGCAAAGAAGCCGGTCTTTGCCATAGAGGGCCATGAGTCGATGAAGGAGTTCGACCTTCTGGGAGGCTTCGTTCCAGACGGAGGGGGAGGCTTCGAGTGGCACGACGGCGTGCTTGTCCAGGCGATGAAAGCTGGTGGCTATCTCTTCATTGATGAGGCCAACCGAATGCCGACGAGGACGCTCAACATTCTTCTCGGTGTCCTCTCCCGCGGAGCGGTGGTGCTTACCGAGCACGGCTCGAAGGAGATAAGGGCAGGACCGGGCTTTCAGACGGTGATGGCTATGAACCTGGGAAAGGGCTATTCTGTCAACACCCTCGATACCGCCCTTCTCAACAGGTTCTCCTGCGTCCTTGAGTTCCGCTACCTTCCACCGAAGGATGAGGAAGACCTGCTCATTTCCGAGACGGGGATAGATCCTCTGATCGCCACTACCATGGTCAAAGTAGCCAACGAGACCAGGAGGCTGAGGCGCGGAAGAGAGCTTTCCGGTGAGATAACGCCGAGAGGCCTCTTCGCCTGGGCAACGAAGCTCAGGGCAAGGAAAGGCAAGTCGCTTCTTTTGGAGCTTAAGGCGGCGGCCAGGGTCACCTGGATGCACCAGGTAGCCGGCACCGACGCCGACGGCTACTTAAAAGAAGATATCGCGAACCAGCTATTGGACCTCATCGAAGCGCACACGCCGAAGTGAGGAGAGACTACAACTACAACTAGAACTAGAACGAACCAACGGGCCGCTCGAATCCGGGCGGCCTGATTCTTATTCAAGGAGGTATTGAAAATGGCTGTTCCCTGGTATGAATGGCAAAATGTAAGACACCGCCTGATCGTCTTTGGTCGGGCGATGCAGGGGGTCTCGCCCTACCGCGTGCTGATCGAGCCTGATGCGGGGAAGTGTCGAAGCGGCTACTGCAACTTCACCAAAAGAGTGATTGCCGTCAATCCCACGAGCTTTGCCGTATCCGCTGCTGAACAGTATCACATGACCAAAGCTCTTTTAGTGCACGAGGCCGGACATCGCCGGTTCACCGCGCCTGAGAAGCTGCCCGCGGTAGTCCATCAGGTGGCAAATATCCTGGAGGACGAGAGGATCGAGCGGCGGATGGCAGAGGAGTTCGCGGGGATAAGATGGCTCGTGCGCAGGTTCTCAGAGAGGCTTTACAAGGAGTCCAAACCGATCGATGAGACTTCCGACTGTCCGGGTGAGGTGGTTGCCTACTTTCTACAGCTTCGCTGGGCAATGAGGATAGGCCAGCCGATAAAGGGCGGGCTATCTCCAAGGAACCGTTATCTCTGGGAGAAGGTCGAGCCGCTGGTCTACGAGGCATGGGATGCAGAGACGACGGAGACCGTCAACCGAAACGCCGAAAAGATCGTGAAGATCCTGGGGCTGCGTGAACTCGACATCTCTTCCTGGGTGAAAGAGCTTCTGGAGAAGCTTGGAGCCGCCGAAGGTGAGAGGGCTTACGGAGACGACGCAGAGAAGCTGGACGGCAGGAAGATGGGTTCAAAGGTTGATGAGGATGAGACCCCGCCCGAGCCTGAGTCGTTCGACGGTGAAGTCCTGCCGAACGATAAAAGATATGGACGGGGCAGTGAGGCAATAGAGCCGAAGCCGTATATCGAGCTTGAACAAAGAGTGAGACCTCTGGTTCGGGAGTTGATAGAGGAACTCTCGTGGGAGAAGTCACCTTCAGGGATGGAACCGGCCGAAAGAGGAGGCAGGCTTTCGATGCGGGAGTATCTCAGAGATAGCAGAAAGCCCTTCCTTGCTGAAGAGGACGAGGGCAAGGCTCCGCCCACCCTCGCGCTCAAGGTGATTATCGACCACTCCACGTCTCTGAACTGCCTGTGTGGTGATAAGAGCAGGATCGAGTCCGTCGCCGAGGCGGTAATGGCTCTGCACCTGGTCTCACTGGAACTTGAGACTCCTCATGAGGTTCTTGTCACTCCGCAGAACATTAAGATCGCTGACACCGGTTCCGGTGAAAGAGGCAAGGCATTGATCGCCGGGCTTGTCCCCGCCCTCTGCGGCTATGAGGACATGGGCAAGGCGATAAAGACACACGCTCTGCCGATGATTGGATGCCCGGAGGACATCAAGCTGGTCCTCTGTCTAACTGACGGAGCCTGCAACGATGCTGAAGACGGCAAGAGAACCTGCAAGGCACTACGGGGCAAGGTGGAGGTCATCGGTGTCCTTATGGACCCGGATGAGAGGACCAGAGGCTATGTGGCCGATATGTTCGGAGAGGACAGGATCATCTGCTGCCGCTCCGAAGAGCTTCCCCGGAAGCTCGGAAACATCTTAAGATCGATCCGGGGAGTATAGCGAACCCTTGGCCGGGCGCGTAAGGTATCCGCTTGAGCCGGAGGCGCCATGCGCTCGCGCGGAGAAGAGAACGCGAAGGTCAGGGTGTTACTTGACGAGGGATTTCCAGAAAGGAGTCCCTCTTTTTCTTAATGCGCGTTTTTGCAAGGCTCTATCGTTACACAGTAGAGTCACTAATCATCATAACTAACTGAACGGTCGTTATGTTAGTATCGCAAGATGTGTCTGAATCGTTGGGTTGAAATTCCATCGAAAGCGACCTCTTGAAGATATTACTAAACCGACGCCCGTCAACCTATATCCACAACCAGCGATTGCTGCTACATCAGGGTGTATGGCATCAACTGAACGTTGTGAAGCTCGTCGTGTAGCCCATCCTTACTATGAAGGAAAAAAACATTTAGCTGTCGAACAACAAGATAGCGTTTCGTCTATGCTCGATCCTTTTTACAAAGTGGAGTTCTGTAAACCTTGGCTGTAACAAACAATAGCGATTTGGAGAAGCGGCTGTGGGAGGCCGCGGATCAGTTGAGGGCTAACTCGAGGCTGCGGTCATCGGAGTATTCGGTTCCGGTCTTGGGACTTATATTCTTGCGATACGCAGACTATAAGTTCACGGAGGCACAGAAGCAGTTGGGCACCCTCACGGCCGGAAGTCGCCGTACTATCGGAAAGGCTGACTATCAAGCCCGCGGTGTGCTCTACCTCCCGGAGGGGGCCAGATACAGCAGCCTGCTCCAACTGCCCGAAAGCTCCAACTTCGGCCTTGCCATCAACACTGCTATGGAGCTGATCGAGAACAATAACGATGAGCTCAAGGGTGTGCTTCCCAAGACCTACACCCGTCTGGAGAACGACATCCTCATCTCTCTGCTCAAGCGGTTCTCTCAGTTCGAGATGTCCGGCGATGTGTTCGGCAGGATCTACGAATACTTCCTTGGCAAGTTCGCTATGGCGGAAGGTCAGCGGGGTGGTGAGTTCTTCACTCCACCGTCTCTTGTCCGGCTGATTGTAGATGTCATTGAGCCGTTTCACGGGCGGATACTCGACCCGGCCTGTGGCTCAGGCGGTATGTTCGTCTGGAGCGCCAGGTTCGTCGAGGAGCGGAAAGGCAATCCGAGCACGGAGATCATGGTCTATGGTCAGGAAAAAGAGGACCTGACCGTCAAGCTGTGCCGGATGAACCTTGCGGTTCACGGTCTTTCGGGCGACATAAGGCAGGCCAACACCTACTACGAGAACATCCACGATTGCGTCGGTCGCTTCGATTTCGTCATGACCAATCCTCCGTTCAATGTGAACGGCGTGGACAAGGAGCGCATCAAAGACGACCCTCGTTATCCGTTTGGCACCCCGACAGTAGACAATGCCAACTACCTCTGGATTCAGGAGTTCGCGAGTGCGCTGAACGAGAACGGCAGGGCTGGTTTTGTTATGGCGAACTCGGCGGCTGATGCCAGGGGAAGCGAGCTTGAGATCAGGAAGCGGCTGATAGAAGAGAGGGCCGTAGATGTGATGATCGCCATAAGCTCGAATTTCTTCTACACGGTTACACTTCCCTGCACGCTCTGGTTTCTGGACAGGGGCAAGAGAAACACGGAGCGCGGCAACAAGGTGCTCTTCATCGACGCCAGACAGATATACACGCAGGTAGATCGGGCACACCGGGAGTATACGGATCAGCAGATCGAGTTCATCGCGAACATCGCCCGGCTCTATCGGGATGATGGACCTGAGAACCTGCACGACAGCGTTGATATGCTGGCCGAGCGGTTCCCCGACGGCGTCTACACGGACGTGCCGGGCCTGTGCAAAGTCGCGATGATCTCTGAGATAGAATCGCAGGGTTGGAGCCTGAACCCTGGAAGATACGTAGGTATTGCCGATAGACCGGCAGAGGACTTCGATTTCGTTGAGAAGCTGGAGGAGTTGAACGAGGAGCTTGAGACGCTGAACGCAGAGGCCAGGGTGCTGGAGGAGAGGATCGCGGAGAATATTGCAGCATTACTGGAGGGCCAGGCTTGACCCGAGGGCTACCTGTGGGATGGATACCGAATTTTAAGCTGGGAGATGCGTGTCGGATCAAACATGGCTATGCTTTCAAAGGTGATCTCATGACCACCCAGGATTGCGAGCTGCCCGTGGTGGTTAACATCGTCAACTTCCAGTACACGGGCGGATTTCGTTTCCAGAGCACCAAGGTGCAGCGATACCGCGGCGACTACCCTAAGGAATATGAGATGAAGCCGGGTCAGATCCTGGTTGTTATGACCTGTCAAACTCCGAAAGGCGAAATTCTTGGAGTTCCTGGGCGGATTCCTAACGACGGCAGGATATATCTCCATAATCAGCGAATGGGACTGCCAGTCATCACAGATCCGAAAAAACTCGACATGGACTTCCTCTACTGGTTGTTCATATCACCACGATTCAACGCGCACCTGTTCTCTACTGCCACCGGCGCAAAGATTCTGCACACTGCGCCGTCAAGGATTGGGTCCTACGTGTTTTCGTTGCCTCCATTGCCTACCCAGCGCAAGATCGCCTCCATACTCTCGGCCTACGACGACCTGATCGAGAATAACACCTGCCGAATTCAAATACTGGAGGAGATGGCGAGGGCGATATACACGGAATGGTTCGTCAACTTCCGCTTCCCCGGCCACGAGAAGGTCAAAATGGTCGAGTCGCAGTTGGGGAAGATACCGGAGGGGTGGGAGGTGAGCACTTTAGGAAGTATGTGTCAGGTCGTTATGGGGCAGTCACCGAAGTCCGATTTCTATAATACATCAGGCGGAGGTCTGCCGTTTCACCAGGGAGTAACTGACTTTGGTGAGAGGTTCGTCAGTCACCGCGTCTACTGCACGATCAACCATGGTCGAATAGCCGAACAGGGCGATATTCTCTTTAGTGTACGCGCGCCCGTGGGGAGGTTGAACATCGCTTCGTCCAAGATGCTTTTAGGCCGTGGATTGTGTGGATTACGCTGTAGGACTGCGCACCAGGAATTTGTTTTCCAGGCGCTCAAGTACAGATTCCAGGAGGAGGATTCCATGGGTAGTGGATCCATCTTCAACGCTGTCACGAAGCAGGATGTCCACGGAATCAAAATGCTCTTGCCAGATCACCGCCTACTCGATCTTTATGAGTACTCGGTGGAACCTATCACAACACTGATAGTGAACCTTACCGAGAGGAATCATGTACTTCGCCGGACACTCGATCTGCTGCTGCCGAAGCTGGTTTCGGGTGATGTGGATGTGACGAAACCAGAGATAAAGGATTCTGGAGGGGAGAACTGATGCATCGAGACTATAAGGATTACATTCTCACCAATCTTGCGGCTTATCCGGGTATTGTGGAAGAAGAATCGGTAGTGCAGAAGATCAATTCGATGCTGAGAGCGCTGGAGGCTGCTGGTATGGACTCCCTCGTCAGCAACTTCTGCGACAACCCAGACGCCAGGGATATTCTCTTTGAGGTTTGGATTGGTTATCTGCTTCTGGCAAACCACAATATTGAGAACCTCTTTTATGAGCCTAAGGGGGAACCGCGGCCACCAGACTTCCGGTTCAGCATACACGACGTGCATTTCGACGTTCAGGTGAAGCGGCTCCATAATACGGAGAACGAGATGACAAAGCTGCTTTTTCGAAGGGAATGCGAACGTCACCTGTCTCGGATACCCAAGCCATGGTTCATCAACTTCTGGGTTTCCGATGACTTTGAGCGCCAGAACCTGAATGAGTTTTTCTCGTATATCCGGGAGAACGTAGAGTCATTTGAGACTGCAACTGATTTACGGGTTGCCGTAGCAGCAAACCAGTACGTTTGGAAAAAGGACAACAAATTGCTCGTTCGCTTCTCGTTCATGCGTAAGAACGGAGATGCGCCGGGGATATGGCCCGGTGTGATCGAGGAATTCGGGACAGAGGGCGGCATGTTTCGTGCGGTAGATGTCGCAGCAACTCGAAAGGCTGTCGAACGGCAACTGAAGAAGTCAAAGCGGACCCTCACCAGGACGGTGTCCCAAACACAATCGAACCTTGTGATCGTCCAAGCGGCCAGCAATCTGTGGATGCGTCGGAATACAATGAGTGACGTCCTTTACGGAAGCGAATGCATTTCAACCGCAATGGCACAGGATGGGACGTGGATGCAGCGTCAACATCATACTCCAGGCGGACTATTCGATGGACGACGCTTCTCAAGCATCTGCGGAGTGGTTCTTGTTCCTCATACAGCTACCCCGATCGACGATCAGTTTACTGGTGATTATTTTCCTAATCCGCTGTATTTGAATCAAATACAGCGCCACCCGAAGCCATTTGATTCAATGACGTTCTGCATTCTCCAGGAGTGGGTCAACGGAAGCCCATGGAAGCAATTAATTTTTGCAGATTAGCAGGCTGAGCAGGTATGAGCGTTTATTCAGAAAACGGCAGTCGGATTGATAGCCGAACTGGTGATCTGCTGCTACTGAAGCCGGCTTCGGAGGAGACGGACGTGTCAGAATTGTATATTGCTAGCGGAAAAGGATATGAAGAAGGAAGTCCGGCTCTTGCGAGATAAGGCAGTGAATTCACTTATAGTGAGCATCGAACATTTCAACCGACCGTATGATCGGGGAGGAGTGGAAACTGTGCTCATATTGCTGGACCATGCGTTCGAGATGCTTCTGAAGGCTTCCATCCTCCACCGGGGCGGTCGAATACGAGAGCCAAAGGCAAAACAAACCATTGGCTTTGATGCCTGTATTCGACAGGGAGTCAGTAATGGCGACATCAGGTTCTTGTCTGATGAGCAAGCATTAACACTTCAGGGAATAAATAGTTTGAGAGATGCTGCACAGCATCACCTGGTCGATGTCTCCGAGCAGCACTTATACATTCAAATACAGGCAGGTTTGACCCTTTTCCGTGACCTCTACAGGAATGTTTATGAAGATGATCTTGCTCTTGAATTGCCCAGCAGAGTGTTGCCTCTCTCAACAACGCCCCCAACTGATTTAGCAGGTCTATTTGACAGTGAAGTAGCTGAGGTTGCACGACTGCTCAGGCCGGGAAGCCGCAAAAGGCTGGAAGCGACAGCTAAACTCCGGGCTTTGGCCATTCTGGAGGGCGCAATACAAGGTGAGCGAGTCCAGCCCAGCAATTCCGATCTTCGAAAATTGACTAAGGGCATTCGAGAAGGTGTGGCGTGGGAGTTGCTCTTTCCTGGAGTAGCGAGCATCGCCGTTACAACGGAATCAGACGGACATATAGTCAACATGAGGTTCACCAAGAAGGAAGGAATACCAACAGGAGCATCGTTTTTAGGAGAAGGGCAGGTGGTAATGTGGGAAGAGCAGGGATTGGCGGTAGGTAGGCAAGGGCGGATCGTGTGCAGCGACAACTGCGTTAGCGGAAAATTTGGGGATTCAGGCAAGTGGTTATGTGAGA
>JACPPP010000257.1 GCA_016190935.1 Armatimonadota bacterium
CGAGAACTCGCACCATTTGGGACTATGCAGGTCTGGATGCAGCCTCAGTTAGTCCCAGAACCCGCGGAAATACGCCCATTTACGGGCCGGCTTCCGCGCTCATGAATAGATCGGGCTAGTGGGTTATTTGCCACGAAAACAGCCTTTGTCACCCCGGAGATGCTGAAACAAGTTCAGCATGACAATATGGCGTACTGCATGGCAAATGACCCACTAGTTCCACGCATGAGCTGGCTCTGTAGCAAACGGCCAGGATAGGTGTTTACACTGATATATAGCGGGGCATAATATCCATGGGCTTGAGGCCTGTAATAGAAAGGACTGTGCGATGCATCGCGAAGAAAGAGGAGCCGGACAGATAGGGTTTTCCGAGAAGGACTTTAAAGTCTGCGATCTCTGCGGCGCGCTTAACAGGGTGACGAACAACGAGTGTTTCGTCTGTGGATGGGCTGGTACCTTCCACTATGACCCTGACACCGTGAGAGAGGCTATGAAGCAGTTCGAGGAGCACTACGGCGGGATCAGTGAGACGCTCCTTGCAGAGGAGATCCTACCGGATGAGCGTACAGCGCCTGGTGTTATTGCCAGTCTGATCGAGAAGATAAAGCAGTTTCTGAACGGCCGCGACACAGCCTGAGTGGATGGGATGAGTGAGAAAGCCGACTGACACCGGCCGGGGCGGAAAGATTCCCGCCCCGGCTTTATCAATGTATGCGCCCAGTCTGCTTGACACGATCGTACTAAGCGCCTACAATGCAAACGGAGCCTGCGCCAGCAGGTAAGCAACTCGAATACCGGCGCGCGGGGCCGGCTGAGGAAGAGGCATAAGTGAAGTCGTTCTTGTTCGCGGCGCTCGCCGCCTTGTTATGGGGTATCGCCCCCATCTTTGAGAAGATCGGTCTTACACAGGCAACGCCTGTCATCGGAGTCTCCATCCGGTCGATTTCAGTAGCTGCCATTATGTGCGTGTTTATCTTCAGCACGGGAAACTGGCGCGAGATTGCAAGGCAGGACAGCCAGACAGTGCTCTTTTTCGTGATCAGCGGAGTAGCGGCGGCACTGTTAGGTCAGGTGGCATATTTTCACGCTCTAAAAGAAGGCACGACCGCGAGCGTAGTCCCAGTCGTCGCTAGCTACCCACTGATCGCTACGATGCTCTCCGTCGGCATCCTGAGAGAACCGCTCACGCCGGGCAAGATAGTCGGTGTGGTGCTCATCGTCCTCGGTGTTATCAGTATCTCTCGATAAGACACCCTGGCCGAAGTAGCTCGTTCACTAATGCAATCAGAAGTGACAAGCGACAAGTGCAAAGTGACAAGTGAGCGATGAGCTATGAGCGATGAGACATGTCATTCTGATCTTAGACTTTGGACTTTACACTTTGCACTTGACACCTGTCACTTGTCACTTGTCGCTTGTCACTGTGGCTTGTCACTCTTCGCTGCGACGAACTTGACGATGTCTCCTTCCTTCGGGAGCTTCGAAGGGTCAGGGCATCGGAAGACGATGTTGGCGGTTTTGTTGTCTACCTCGATCACCGTGCCCGTAGCGACCAGTTCGGTCAGGACCTTGAGGATCTCTCCCGTATCGGGATCTTTGAGCTCTCTACCTTTCCTGTGGATCTCGACCTTGTCGCCAACTGTGTAACCCTTTCCGGCGCCACAGTTGGTGATGCAAGTCGTTCCCTCGACATACACCACCGCTCCGTCTGGGTGAAGAGCAATCTGGTTTTTCGGCGTGAGTAAGAGCTTCTTTCGGTCGACCGAGTCGCACAGGTTGTCACACCAATCGACCATTGCTTGTCTGGTGGCCTTGCCGAGAATGGACTCCATGAAGTTTGTGCTTCCCATCGCGTACGCTCCGATGTCGCTGTGACCGATCAGCAGCTTGCTCTTGCTTTCTTCGCCGCGGCCCGGATAGCTGCCAAGTATCTCCGCAGTAGTTGCATCGACAACTCTCAGGTCAACTCCCACGAGTGCCTTGGTCTTGGATACTCCGACCCCGGCGATTCCTCCAGCAATGCCTATCAGTCCACCCTTCTTCCCCGTTTCCCAGGCAAACTGCGTAACCTTGCCCATAACGAGGCAATCCACGCCGAGGATCTTTCCGATCTTGACTGCTGTTGACTGGTTGACTCTTGCCGTTGCCCCGAGGTCTTGCTCGGCCATGACCTTGTTAAGGAGTTCGCGTTCGACAAGTCTGAACCTGTTCGTATCGAGCATTACTGTAGTGAGGATATCGGCGAGCCCGCCACCGAGGTCCCAATTCGGTCCCCACCAACTCTCACGCTTGATCGAACCGTCATCGAAGGCAACGATGGCCAGCACGGGTCTCTCGCTCATCGGAATGGCGGCCTCTGCGCGCGCGGGCGGCGTATCCTCAGCACGCGCGGGTAATTGGAACGCCCCGATGCAAAGAACGAGGATTATCCAAATGAGTCTCTTCATAAGTCTTCCTCCTTTGGTGGACGGCAATCTTGCTGCCATCAATGTATGACGTTTTTCACAGCAGATTACGGCCATTTTGGTGCAGCGCCTGCGGCGCATAGAGAAGTAAGGGAAAATGCTACACGTTTACTGGATGTATGTTACCCCAGGACTCCCGGTCTGTCAAATTGTCCTGGTCGCCGGGCTAACTTTTTTTAATGCTGCGGGAACGACAGGTTTCCACTGATCGATCGCAATCCGGTCAGTTAGTTCCCGCAGCGCGACGAATCTCAGCTTTATGCTGCGGAACTAAATCGGCGAGAATCCGTCAGTTTTTCCTAAGCCTGCCGTTCCCGCAGCATAAGAACGCGGAAATGTGGAAGTGCGAAAGTGAGAGGTAACAGGTGATAGGTCGTAGGCGGTAGGTGATATACAGACGGGCCCGCCGCACGGGGACGTGCGGCATGCTTCGACAGGCTCAGCACGAGGCCCGGAGCGAGACGGGCCGGGCCATCCGATCTGCTTGACACTTGTCACTTGACGCTTGTCACTTGACACTCAGCATTTTGCATTTTGCATTTTGCATTTTGCATTTCCCCTCCTCGAACTGGTATAATCTTCCCGCACAGACAGGAGATTCATGGCTTATGAAGATATTTGAGATAGGAAGGGACCCACAGGCAGAGATAGACGCGGCGCTCGCTCCTCCTGAGAGGCCGGCGACCGAGGAGGTCGAGCGGATCACGAGGGAGATCATTGCATATGTGATCGCCCGCCGCGACCAGGCGCTGCTTGAACTGGGCCGGCGGTTCGATTCGGCCGATCTCACGTCTCTTGCGGTAAGGGAAGAGGAGTTCCAGGCCGCTTACGAAAACACCGATCCCAGGCATCTCGCGGCGATAAGAAGAGCCAAGGCAAACATTGAAGAATTTCACAAAAAACAGCTCAGGCAGTCGTGGATGGACATTCACGACGGCACGATCCTGGGTCAGATCGTCCGGTCCATAGAGAAGGTCGGCCTGTATGCTCCAGGTGGAAAGGCGGCCTATCCCAGTTCCGTCCTTATGACCGCCGTCCCTGCGAAGGTGGCAGGGGTTCCGTTTTTCATAATGTGCAGCCCGGCTCAGGCAGACGGAGGCGTGGACCCGCTTATGCTGGTTGCCGCGCGCGAGTCTGGAATTGATGCCGTATTCAAGGTCGGCGGAGCGCAGGCAATTGCGGCGATGGCATACGGAACGGAGAGCATGCCAAAAGTAGACAAGGTCGTCGGCCCCGGCAACCCGTTTGTAACGGAGGCCAAGCGCCAGCTCTATGGAATCGTAGGGATAGATATGATGGCCGGCCCGAGCGAGATTATGATTGTGGCGGATGATACCGCGGACGCTCATTTCGTCACGGCGGATCTTTTGTCCCAGGCTGAGCACGCCGAGGACTCGCGGGCGGTGCTTGTGACCGTCAGCAGGGCTCTGGCAGACAACGTTCTGCAGGCAGTCCGCCACCTGAAGTCCACCGCCGCAAGAGGAGAGCTTATCTCCGAGTCTCTGGCGGCAAACGGAGTCGTCGTTATAGCCCGGACATTTGAGGAGGCCGCGCAGTTGGTGAACAGGTTTGCTCCTGAACATCTTGAGGTTGTCGTCGATGATCCGTGGGAGTTCCTTCCGCTGGTTAAGAACGCCGGGGCAATTATGCTTGGGCAGTATTCGCCGGTCCCCCTCGGAGATTATGCTGCGGGACCGAGCCATACGCTGCCGACCGGCGGCACTGCGCGGTTCAGCTCACCGGTGACCGTCGATGATTTCCAGAAGAAGAGCAGCCTGATCTCCTACAACCGCGATGCGCTGCGGGAGATTGCCGGAACCGTCATCGATCTTGCCGAGGCCGAGGGCTTCCAAGCACACGCGGATTCGATCAAGATAAGGATCGGATAGCGTGAGGGCAAGCAATGAGCTATGAGCAATGAGCTATGAGCGAGCGGAAGGATCGGATATATTGCCGAGCGGCAGTTGAGAACTCTGGGGCGGCAGACTTCGTAATATAATCGGGACACGCTTTTGATAGATGAACGAGATAGAACTGCGGCCTGCGCAAAGCGAAGACGCGGCCGCGATTGCTGAGATCTACAACTGCGCAATAAGATCCACTACGGCCACATTCGATACTGAGGAGAAGTCCGTCGATGACCGGCTCCGCTGGCTTGCGGAACACGGAGACCGCTATCCTGTGATCGTTGCGGTGGTAGATGGCAGGGTCGTTGGCTGGGGCTCGCTTTCGCCCTACGGGGAGCGTCCCGCCTGGCGATTCACCGTCGAGAACGCTGTTTACGTAAGCCCGGACTTCCAGGGACGGGGAGCCGGGAGGGCAATCCTGCGGCGTCTCACGGAATTGGCGAAGGGCCTGCGCTATCATGCCGTCATTGCTCAGGTTGTCGAAGGTAACGAAGCGAGCCTGAGGCTGCACGAGAGCCTGGGCTTCGAGACAGTCGGCGTCCTCAAGCAGGTGGGCTACAAGTTCGACCGATGGCTCGACGTGATCCTGATGGAGAGGCTGAGCGAGCAGTGAGCGATGAGCGATGAGCGATGAGGTAACAGGTAACAGAGGGTATTCCCATGACCCATGACCCTTACCAATACCCAACACTCGTCACCCAACACCCTGCCGAAGGCTGACGGCTGATAGCTATAAATTACGAATGGTTGACGCAAACACTGTACTCTTTGGCAGCGATCCGACTGAGCGGATAGTCGCTGTGGAGCCGAAGCAGGAAGGGATTTCCATCTACCGGCGCGAGAATGGGCGCATCGCGATTGAGGAGCGTCCAGCCATGCCATGGCTTCTCACGTCACAGCGCATGGACCTGCCGGGGGCTTCCTGGACCGAGCTTGAAGGCGAGGGCTACAGGCACATGGCCCGGTTTCCGAACTGGACGGCCTGCCGCGCAGCCAGGTTCAAACTCCGAGACGAGCACATCAGCAACCTTGCCTTTCCCAGCCCCGCCAAACAATACATGATCCTTTCCGGCCGGACACTCTTTAAGGGAATGGCCTACTCGGACGTCCACCGCCTCCAGCTCGATATCGAGACCCTGGGACTTTCTCCCGATCATCCCGGAAACGGAATCTTCATGATCGCCCTGTCCGACAACCGCGGAGGGGAGTGGCTGCTCGAAGGCCGGGAAAAGGATATCCTGGAGAGCCTGGTCAGGCTGGTACAGGATTTGGACCCTGATGTCATCGAGGGACACAATATTCTCGGATTCGATCTTCCGTACATAGCCAGGCGCGCCGATTTGTGCGGCGTTGGGCTCCACCTTGGGCGCGATGGTTCAGCTATGGAAGTGGGGCAGGAAAAGAGCGCGGCCATCGGAGGCATATCGCGCCCGGTTACACCCTTTCACATCCACGGAAGGCATATAATTGACACCCTGATCGGCGTCCAGCGCTATGATGTCGCCCGCGGAGCGCTCTCCAGCCACGGGCTAAAGGAATGCGCAAGAGCACTCGGGATAGAATGCGCCGACAGGGTGTACATCCCTCACCAGGAGATTGCCTCGGCCTGGAAATCGGACCCAGAACGGGTCAAACGTTACGCATTGCACGACGTGATCGAGACGCGCGCTCTGTCCGAACTGGTCGGGCCATCGGAGTTCTATCTGACGCAGATGGTCTCTGATGTCTACTCGAGCGTCGCCACAACCGGGACCGGCGAAAAGATCAACTCGATCTTAATAAGGGAATACCTTCGCCGGGGCTGCGCGATCCCGAGGCCGCAGCAGCCGAAAGAGATCACCGGGGGCTATACGGACGTCAAACTGACGGGGCTTATCGAGCGGGTCGTTAAGTGCGATGTCGAGAGCCTGTATCCGAGCCTGATGCTGACGCAGAGGATCAAACCCGCTTCCGATACTCTGGACGTCTTCCTTCCAGCCCTGGAGGAGTTAACACGCCGCAGATTCGAGGCGAAGGCGAAGGCGAAATCCTCGTCCGGGTCCGAAAGAGCCTACTGGGACGGCCTGCAGAGTTCTTTCAAAATACTGATCAATTCCTTCTACGGCTATCTCGGCGCGGTAGCGTTCAATTTCAACGACTATGACGCCGCTGAGAGGATCACTACGGCCGGCCAGGCTACGGTAAAGCAGATCTCACAGGAGTTGGAGCGGACCGGCAGTAAAGTTATAGAAATAGACACAGACGGAGTCTATTTCCAGCCGCCGCCTGGTGTAGATGGTGAGGAGGCTGAAAGCTCCTATATCGAGCAGATCGGCGGTTGTCTACCGCAGGGGATTCGACTGGCCCACGATGGCCGCTACCGGGCCATGCTCTCTCTTAAGGTCAAGAACTATGTATTGGTCGGCTACGGAGGCGAGAGGATCTTCAGGGGCGCTTCTCTCAGGTCGCGCGCAGAAGAAGTATTCGGAAGAGAGTTCATATCAGAGGCTGTTGAACTTCTGGTCGGCGGTGAGAAAGAGCGGGTGAGCGAACTCTATCGCAGGATAGCCGATGACATCAGCGCGAAGCGACTCCCGCTTGAGAAGTTCGTCCGCAGAGAGCGGATTACGGAGAAGACCTTTACCAGCGACTCGAAGAAGAGGCTGGCTGATGCGGCAAAGGGCAGGCGTGTAGGCGATTACATCAACGTCTACGAAAGGGAGGATGGGACTATAGGGCCTGCGGAATCGTACGCCAATGATGAGGATACAAAGTATCTGCTTGACAGGCTCTACAAATTTGCTTGCAGGCTGCGCGAGGCGTTCGGCGGCGATTTCGAGGCGCTCTTCCCGCGTCCCTCAGCCAAAACAGCCGCCGAGGCCGCAGGCCAGCAGACGTTGTTTTAGTAGAAGTCTGAGGTCGGATGTCAGAAGTCAGATCCCTGGCCCGTCTCGCGCCGGGCCGGGGCATCCTTGATCGCGCGCGATCCCCTCGCCTATGATAGGGGTAGGGAAGGCCGGTTACCCGGTCTCTCCTCCCTCCGAACCGTGCGTGCGGTTCTCCCGCACACGGC
>JACPPP010000265.1 GCA_016190935.1 Armatimonadota bacterium
CACCAACTCCGGTCAGGCCCAGCGAGGCAAAGGCAAACGGAACGGATTGGTTCGGAAGCATAAAAGCCTTCGTGACGGCCGTATTCAGCGACTACGACAAGTTCGTGGTCGAGGCGGAGGACCGGTCCTCCGCTATTGTGGTTTCGCCTCTGGAGGGGCAGTCGCTGGAAATCGGTAACGAGGTCATCGTAACGGGTGTAGTTCGGGCCGATGGCACACTGAAGCTGGCGGAGGTCTCACTTACTGGCACGACAAAGGAGTTGGGCCCGCTTGCTGTCAACAACAGAGACATCATCGGCGCGGTCGGAAATCCTGGCCAGGCGAACTTGGGCTTGTTGTTGAGCACGTATGGCAAGGTGGTGAGCGAACCCGTAGTTCTGGAGGATGGTTCAACCAGGTTCCATATCACCGACGGCTCGGCTGCTCCCGGTGGCCCGATGATCAAGGTTTCTAAACCACTGGAAGTACCGCCGCTCCTCTTTGAGGATGACTTCACAGGTGAAATGAAAGCCGAGTGGCAAGACCAAGGGGGTTCAGCATTTGTGGAAAACAACATGCTAACAAGCAGCGCCACGTCTCGGACCGTCGTAAGCAGCCCGAGCTACTTAAGGGACGTTAGGCTGGAAGCGGACGTCATTGATAACAGGGGCCAGGTCGGGTTCATATTCAGGTTCAAGGACGTGGGCAACTTCATAATGGGCAACTTCTTGCCCAACGATACCTCCATTTACTTCCACGAAAGATTGGATGGCCAGTGGGGTCCTCAGCTTGGTAAGGTGTATGATGTTGAGCTCATCGGCCCCCTGCACATAACCGGCGAGAGCTACGGGGCGCTGATTACGTTCACAGTTACCGATGGAACCAACACTTACACGACGAGTATGACGGCGACGACGCTGCTCGGCGCTGGATTGTACGGGCTGTACATGGGTGTGGGTGTGAGTGCGCAGACCTACGTGGACAACTTCGAGCTATATGGGTCGCCACCAGTGGATATGCCACAAGACGTCGTTCAGGTGGCGATTCCGGCGTCTGTCACAGGAGCGCCGTCTGTGGTAGAAGGCGATTACGTCAAGGTCACCGGAATAGCCGATAGCGGCTTGACCGTCGAGGGCAATGTGCGCGCCGTAATGATCAGGCGAGCGGACGATCTGGCGCAGGTCGGTCCATAAGTCCAACGCGCGAGTGAGGCCCGCCGCAAGGCAAGTAGTGGCCGGGGCGGGCCTCATATCTATTTTCAAAAGGGAGGATTGATATGGGTACCAAAGCAACGAATAGATTCGGATTTACGTTGATTGAGCTGCTGGTAGTGATAGCCATCATTGCCATTCTGGCTGCAATTCTGTTCCCTGTATTCCTACAGGCAAAGCAGAGAGGCCAGGCAGCGTCATGCCTGGGCAATTGCGAGCAGATAGGAAAGGGCATGATGATGTATGTGCAGGACTGGCACGGCAGATATCCGGACCTGAGAGCACTGGGTTTGAAAATAAACGAACCCGACTCAACCAAGTGGGCATTTGCGTGCATGCACTACAACGGCGTAGCGAGGCTGGTCTGGCGCTATGCGAAGACAAAGGGCGTTTTCCTATGCCCCGGTGACCCTCAGAAGACGGTCTTCAATCCGGCTATACAGACCGGTGGGTATTTTGGGGGGCCGGCACCGCGTGGCTATATCTCATATGTTTACCGCCTGTGCTTGGCCATTTATTCATTGAATGGTAAAGCTCATGCGCTTAGAGACTCGGAGTTCTTGCGTCCGACCAGGCAAGTGGTCTTCCATGAGACGGCCGCGTGGCATCGTGGTGGGTTCCCAGCCTGGCAAGTAAACAGCAGAGAACTTGCCAATGACTGGAAAAACCGGCAACCTTATATCAATGCGATCTACGCCGATGGTCATGCTCAGGCTTGGAAACTCGTCTACGTAAGAGGCGATGACTGGCCGTATGATGCAAACTGGTTTTCGGTGGGCTATAGAGGGCCGGTGGGTGGCAACCACCAAATGGATCCCAACCAGTATTGGGATCTACAGTAAGGGTGGCACCATACTATCCAGATTTACTGCGCTAGACGCAATACGGTCCATTTAGAGTAGGAATGGCCATCCTATATACTGTGGATACTGTGGGACAGCAGGAGTTCTACGGGCTGATAATGGTGCACTTCGCGATACGGGGATTGATGCATGAGGCTGCATTGAAGGTGGATGTGGACCCTGATGAACTGAGTTACGTTCACGCTGTGCGCATAGTGCGTCCAAAGCTGCCGTTGTTCGTGGCTTTTCCCCCCTCAGAGGTGGGAAGCTCTGCACCAGGATGTGCTTGATGAGATTCTTGAGGAGCGCGTGTCATTGAGCCGTGGACGCCGAAACGTGCGTGGGGTCAAGCAGAAGATGAGCAACTGGCCGATCCGGCCTAGGTCAGCGCCATGCAACTGTCGGATCGAGGCAGCCTATCATATCGTTGTGGTCGGCGTTCCTCGCCAAGAGTGCCAAAATGCCAGTATGGATGTGTCGGATCAGCACGTCCAGCAACTTGCGGAATACTCCGAGGTGCTTATATGAACCGTATTGGGTTTAGGGTTGGAATTCTAACCTCTAATCCCCTATTTTCAGAGGAGGAACAGCACATGTTAGATCTAGGACTAAAGGGTAAGAAAGCGCTGGTCACCGGAGGCGGGACCGGCATTGGACGAGCGATAGCCGTGGCGCTGGCAAAGGAAGGTGTCGACGTTGCTATTGCGAGCCGTAACCCCGATCCAGAAGCGATAAAGGAAATCGAGTCCCATGGGGTTAGGGGCTTGAGACTGGTCACGGACGTCAGCAAGGAGGACCAGGTTGTGAAGATGGTCAAGGACGCCATCGAGGGCCTTGGCGGCCTGGACCTCTATATCAACAACTCGGCTGCCCACTGGGACGAGCCGGTGACGAAGATTACATCCGATGGCTGGATCAACAGTATTCACACCAATCTGTCGGCATGCGTATGGGCCTGCCGGGATATAAGCAGGCATTTCATCGACCAGGGGCAAGGCAGCATCCTCATAGTAGGGTCGGTCACTACAAGCAACCCGCTTTATAAGGAGACCGGTTATCGGGTTTCCAAGACGGGACTTGTCGCATATATGGGGGTGCTTGCAATCGAGCTTGCTCCATTTGGCATAAGGGTGAACATGCTTACGCCTGGGTTCTTCCCCACGGCCGTGTCCGCCCACCTGGGAGGGGATTTGCTCAAGAAGGTACTGGAGGGAATACCTCTTCGGCGCACAGGTAGGACCGAGGAGTTGGCTTGGCCGGCAATGCTGCTGCTTTCAGACAAGCTGAGCGGTTTCACCACTGGTGCCGAATGGACTGTTGATGGCGGGCAGGTCCTCCGGCCACTGCCATTCTATACCGATGATGAGGTTATACAAATGAACCGGCCGTAAACTCGCGAAAGCCGGACAGATGCCCTGAGTGGGCAGGACGATGCCTACGATGGGATAGGAGACAATGCTATGGACAAACTGAAAGTGATCAATACGTATGATGTGGAAGGTTACAGCCCTCCAGGGGCCGAGGGCAAGTACATGTCTCGCCTTCTGATTGACGGCGAGAGCGTTGGTTCGAATAACGTAGTGCTGAACCATTTCACGCTGTTCCCGGGTGAGAGCACCTACCTGGGGAGCCACCCTGCTCCCTATGAGGAAGTATATTATATTCTCGGCGGGACAGGAATGCTGCTTTTGGGTGGGCCTGATGGAGAAAGGCACGATGTCTCGGCGCATACGGTGGCTTTTATCCCGTGCGGAACGCTGCACCAGATAACGAATGTGGGAGATAAACCGCTTGAAATGCTTACCATGATGCCGTTCCATCCTGAGCTGGGCGCGAACTCTCTATACGACGAGCGCAAGAGGGAGTGGGGTACGTCATTCAGGCTCAACGCTGAGGAGGGATTTGAAATCCCTCCCCAACAAGAACCGGTGGCCGCGCGTGACGACCTGGATGGGAAGCGGTAAGAGAGGAGGCGAGCGCAAGTGAAGAAGATCATCAACGATCCTTTCGAGGTAGTTGAAGAGACCATAAGTGGGATACTCAAGGCATATCCTTTTCATCTCAAGGCTGTTCCCGGGAGCAAACGGGCATTGATGAGAGCCGACGGGACGATAGATGGCAAGGTAGCGATAGTAACGGGAGGCGGCTCCGGCCACATCCCCGTGTTCCTGGGCTATGTTGGGCACGGACTCTGCGACGCAGTGGCGATAGGCAATGTGTTCTCATCTCCGGCGTCGGACGACATGCTGGCCGCGGCACGCGCTGCCCACGGCGGCAAAGGAGTATTGTTTTTGTACGGTAACTACGGCGGCGACAGAATGAACTTCGACCTTGCGGCTGAGATGCTCGAAATGGACGGCATTGAGACAAAGCAGGCGCTTGTTAAGGACGATATTGCATCAGCCCCGCCCGACGAGATCGACCGCCGTCGGGCTGTGGCAGGACTGTTTTTTGCATATAAGATAGCCGGGGCGATGGCTGAAACCGGCGCAAGCCTCGCAGAGGTCAAGGCTGCCGCCGACAAAGCTATCATCAACACCCGAAGCATGGGAATTGCCCTGTCACCGTGCACGATTCCGGCTGTAGGAAAGCCGACTTTCATGCTGGCCGATGATGAAATGGGAGTTGGCATGGGCATCCACGGCGAGCCGGGAATCGAAGTATCCAAGCTCAAGACTGCGAACGAAATTGCGGAACTGCTTGTAACGCGGCTTATAGCTGACCTGCCTTTCAAATCGGGAGACGAGGTTGCGGTTCTGGTGAACGGCCTCGGAGCAACTCCTCCAGAAGAGCTATTCATCATCTGGAATAAGGCTCATGATGTCCTAAGTGACCAGGGCGTAAGCACTTATAGATGCTTTGTGGGCGAGTATGCCACCTCTATGGAAATGGCTGGGGCCTCGATTTCTCTTCTCAGACTGGATGACGAACTTCGACAGCTTCTGGATGCGCCGGCCTGCTCTCCGTTCTTGCTGCAATGGAGTTGACATTACGATAGGTGGCGATCTCCTTCGATATATGGCGATCTCCCTTGGTA
>JACPPP010000263.1 GCA_016190935.1 Armatimonadota bacterium
ATCAGTACTGTCGAAAGTTCAAGTTGCTGCTCGCTACGACCAGGGATTTGAGCACGAATATAGGCGTCAGAATCGGACATGTGGGATCACCCACAGGGGCATCTGGTCCCGTTTAGGCCAGAATCCGCAGCCGTGGCCCGTTAGAGCAGGCTGCGAAAGCCCCAAGAGTCGCACCTTTTCGTGCTCGAATTCCGGTTTGGCAATCAGGCATAAAGCAACTTTCGACAGTACTGATTTGGAATCCTGCCCCATCAAGGACAGGCTCAGGATGCGGTCCGAAGAAACTGCTGATGCGTAATCTGCGCTAGCTGCCAACCTCCAGCCCCCAACTAAAGACCTGCAGGGCGTTCCCAGCCAGGATCAAGGCCTGCTGGTCGGCAGGCAGGAACTCGGTGTGCAGCTCAGCCAGCCTGCGGAGCTGAGAGTACGTCGCAAAAACCAGGAGACCCGGAATGTCCGTTCCCCACATTATCTTCGATGCCCCAATCCGCTCGATAGCCATCCTCAAATACTTTTCCGCCGTCGGAAAGGGATAGCCCTCCTCAGCAACATAAGCGGGGACCGAAGCTGTATCGAACCACACATTCGGCAGGAGACCGAGATCGATGTGCCTTTCCCAGAGCCTCCACTTTGCCGGGTCCGACTCGATGACGGGCCTGGGCTGAGCCATGTGCGCGATAACTATCTTGAGCTTCGGATACCTCTCAGCTATGGCCCTAACATCGTCCGTCTGGTAGCTCCTGGTTCCCACATCTCCAAGGTCGAGCACGAGCGTCAAGCCGCGCCGCTCCATCTCATCCCAGAGCCACGCGTTTTCAGAGGTGTCGATCTTTGCGTCCGGATAGATGCCGGTAAACCCACAGGGCTCGGAGCATTCCAGCTTAACCGCACTAAACCCCGGCTCGCTGAAGATCGCCTCGAACTTCTCGCGGCGCCCCTGCGCCCACGGGTCGATATACGCGGCCCCGGTCAGCCGGTCGGGATACCGGCGGACCGCGCTCCTGACGTAGTCGTTGCACTCTCCGTAGAACGATCCTTGCAGCAGGACAGCCCTGTCTACTCCGGCCCAGTCCATGTGTGTTATGAGCATCTCAGGGGTGTGCGTGACCTTTTCATTGAGAGGAGGCAGGACGGGAATCTCCTTGTCTCCTACCTTAGCTCGGCCATAGCTTAGTCCAATCACCGGCCCCGCGCCAACCAGCCCCCGAATCTCCGGATAGATGTGCGCGTGGACATCGATAATCATAGACACAGGCTCTCCTCCGGCTCGGGCACAGTCACGCCAACGGTCGCTGCGCATTCCTTTATCTGCTTCCAGGTGACATCAGTAACTGGAATACCTTCCTTGAGCCGCTTCTCTCTCATCCGGAAATCATAGGTTCCGGGCAGGACTACCTCAGTGAATCCCGGAGCGGGCGGACAAGATCTGTGGTAAGAGCAAAGATTGTCCATAAGCTCGACGAATTTCTCTCTTCCGCAGAAAGCTTCGGGATCAACAGCAATAAGGGCGAAGCCATTTACATAAGAACCATCCTCCGTGCTTGCCTCACCCGCCATGATTCCCCCCATAATCTCGACCAGAAGGGAAAGACCGTATCCCTTATATCCAAGCTCATGCCCAAACGGCAGGATGGTACCCTTGGGCGGACCGTACCATACTTCCGGATCGGTGCACGGGTTGCCCTCGGCATCCTGGCAGTAGCCCGAAGGGATCTCTTTGCCCTGAGCCATAAGAAGCCGTATTTTCCCCTCGGAGATCGCCGAAGTTGACATATCGAGCACCACGGGCAGACCGCTCGTCGGAGCAGCGAACGCCATCGGGTTAGTGGCCAGTCTCCCCTCTTTGCCTCCGAAGGGTACTACCCAATGCCCGTGCTTCGAGCTATTACAAGTGGCAATGCAGAAAAGACCCCGCTCTGCCACCTTCTGCGCATAGCCGCCGAGCCTGCCGATGTGGGTGCTGTTTCTGCTTACGACGCATGCGATGCTCTGGCTCGCCGCCTTCTCACAGGCTATCTCGACCATTCTGGATGCGCTGACGGCGCCGAAATTGAATCCGCAGTCAACTATTGCAGTTGTTGGGGTTTCCTTCACAACCCGTACTGGTGCGCCGGGCCTCGTCTTGCCCTCCCTGACCCGCATCACATATTCGATATACCGGATGACCCCGTGGGAATCAAGCCCCATAAGGCTTGCATCGACCAGTTCCTCGGCTACCAGGGCGGCTTCATCCGGCGGAGCCCCGCATCCGACAAAGATCCGCGTACCGACTTCCCGCAGGTACCCGGCAGAAAAAACGTTCACGCTCATAATCTCTTATCTCACTCGCGTTTCGTAAATGTATTTTTTCCCGGCAGTGCCACAACGACGGGTTTTTGCAGCCGGGCGGTTGAAACCGCAGCAACAGGAGCACGAAGTCGGCCTACGCCGACTCTGGATCAGTCCCCCTTCTGATGGGGCCGGATTTATGGACATTGACTATTTAACAGGGTAAGAGCAGCGCCAATGTAGTGGCTGCGCTCTGTCGCGGCCATCAGGCTCGAAGAGCCTGGACAGCCCCTGTTCTCCAGAAGAGAAGCATGTGCATAATTACACAGTTGGTCCGGCCCCTGCGGAGCCGCCGTCGGCAGACAAGCAGTCCGACGGAACAGAAGCCCGGCTCCTGCGGAGCCGATGGCCGGGACGGAGCCCGGCCACTACATCATTTACCTTGTTATTATATCAATAACCATCAAATTCTGCCTCATCAGACCCACAACCTGCTACTCATTGCTCATTGCTCATCGCTCGCCGCCTTCATTACACTGTCCACAAGCCCGCCGGGGGCTCCTGCGTCAGCAAGGGTCTGGTTTACCATAGCCAAAGGCAGAGCCCACAGCACCATCATCTGGTCGAAGTCGTGGCCGTGGGTGGCATCGCCCGTGTCGGTTGTGACCGTGTTCGGCATATCCCACGCAAGGCCCTTTTCCAGGATCAGGTTCTCCATGTTCTCGTAGGCAATCTGCATTCCCGTCTCGCGGTCACCCGCGTAGAGCATAGTCATTGCCAGGATGATGTTCTCGGCATTGAATATGTCCTTTGAGTGATGCTTGGCTTCGGTATTAACGCTGCCATCCGGCCTGCGAGCGTTGGCGGCGCCCCATCTTGCCGCCGGCGCGCAGATTCTCTTGACCGTCTCAAGTGTCTTGGCCACACGTTCGGACGGAAAAGCGCCGGGAAGTCCGTGTATGTTACAGCAGATCCGCTATCGGATAGTGCCCCCAGTATCTGATGTCTTTGGCGCTCC
This sequence comes from Armatimonadota bacterium, assembly GCA_016190935.1. Lineage (GTDB taxonomy): Bacteria > Armatimonadota > UBA5829 > UBA5829 > DTLH01 > JACPPP01. The sequence continues at coordinate 3,287 of JACPPP010000263.1, forward strand.
TTGCCCCCGGGACCTGCTTCGTTGTGAGCGCCCAGACGTCATCGCCCACCACAAGTCCGAGGAACGGAACAGCGCCAAGCTCTCTTGGAGGAATGTATGAGTTGAAGATGGTGCAGCGGCCCATGGACAACATGTCAGCTCTAGTTTATCGCTCAGCTCGTCAGGTTGTCAAGACGAGAGGTCCCAAATCCACGATTGACCTTGCGAGACGCGTTGTAGTTTGGGGTAGAGGACGGATTTTTGCGGATGAGCGTCCTCCTCGGTGGTTGCGCCTGTCTGTTTGATGGAATATGCGTCAGATTGATAGTGGAGACTTCGACATCAGTTTTTACCTCTTAGGTGATTGCTTTTTCGACAAACACACGGTCAATCCTTCCTTGGAAAAATAAACTTGGTCGAGGATTCAGGACTCCCGTGTTAGCATAGTGTTTATGTCCCCTATTAGTAGCCGAAGAATTGTCCGCATGGAAACGGAGGGCATTAAGATCAATCGAAAGCCTGGCATAGATTGCACCCTCACAGAAACGCCGGGAGGCGCTGAATGGCCCCGCGTCGGGGGGCTGGGAGTCCCCCCGACATCCCATCGGCTCCTAACTTTCGACAAAATTGATGCCGAAATTGCCGACTATCAGGCTCCGCACTACATCTGGCAACTTAGACAGCGGTCTGAGACCGGCTGATACCGGTTCGGCAGGCAGAGCAGCATATTCCACAACGCCTATCTTTGTCTCTACATCGTACTCTCCCAGCAAGTGATCCAGCAGGAAGAAAGCCGCCCCGGCAACCACATCATCCGGCCCGTTCCTGATGTAGAGAACAATATCTACCCGTCCACCATTTGGCCGTGCATCGAACCAGACATCATCGATGTCAAGCTTCTTGTCACCAAACTGGACGGAAAAACCAGCGGGATCTTCGATTGCTGGTCGGAAGGCTATTACGTCCCATGCCGGCAATGACGGGGCTGCGGCGACCAGCCTCTGGACATCAGGAAACAGCTCACGGTTTCCATCTGCGCTGACAATAAACTCACGCCTTCCATCCTTAACCGGCCCGAACGTGAAGACAAGCCCTCGTTTCACCTTTATGAGCTGTTTCAGCAATTCGTCGCAAACGGGCTCGCGGCAGGTCTCCACTGCGGCCAAACGGTTGGAGTTTTGTGCAAACCAGTCCCAAAACCGCTGCTCCGGTGGAGAACCGCCACCTAACAGCTTCGCAATCAAACTCATTTGTGGTACCCTCCTTACCTGCTTGACGTCACAGGCTGCTCATAAGCAAACAATAAGCCCAACGGTAATGAAGGCTAACTACCTTTGACCCGCAGGATATGGAATAACCCACATGGCAGTCATAAAGGGAGTTAGTTGGATGAGTTCTTCAAACGTCAAAGTGTTTGTTTATGTGGCCGTAGTGCTTCTCGTTGGAGCCTTGCTGGGGATGGCGGTGCTGAAGTTCAACACTGCGAACAATGCCGCCGACATCGACACACGCACCCAGGCTGAGAAGCTTCAGGCTCTGGAAAACTCGCCCGGTGTAACTACACCCGCCGCACGGAGCTTCATCCGCAACGAAAAGGCGCGACTGAACGATACACAGCAAGCGGAAGACGCTGTGATGGGGGAGTAGGGGAGTTGCAGCCAGCTGGTGACTAGCGATTGCGCTTAGTTTGGGCCCTGTGGCGTCTGTTGACATATTCGCGTTATGGCTTGAGCACAAACCCTTGCTCGGCAAAGTGGCTGTCGAAGCCCAAGACTTCCCTAATCCCATGGCGGCGCAGAATGGCAAAGCTGACGCTGTCCACAAGGCTGAGATCGCGCTTCCCTGCGGCGAGCACAGCACTCATTCCGGCTGAGTGGGTCGCCTCGTCCACCCATACGATGCTGATTACCGGAAGTATATCCTCCTGGAGTTTCCGGACAGCGGCAAGGCCGATCCGTCGCTGGAGCAGGGCGGCAGTCTCCACAACAACGTAGTTTGATGTAACGAGCGGCTGTTCCTGCTGCAGGGCGTCGAGCCAGGCCTTTCTCGCTGCTTCGTGGTTTGCGTCAGCGCTATCGAGTATGGCATAGAAAGCGGGCGTATCAATGAATATGCTCACGAGCCAAACGCCTCTGCCAGGTAGTCGTCGTGCCGGGTTGAGACGTCAGAGCGGTCAGAGCGGAACGCGCCTGCCGCTGCTGCTGCACGTCTCTTCAGTTCCTCGCGGTCGGGAATGTATCCCTCGGCCAGGATTTCATCGACTGCTTCCCGTATCAACTGTGCTACAGAGACGTTTCTTTCAACAGCAAGCCGCTTCAGCCTCTCCGCCTGCCGGTCCGTTAGCCCGATCTATTCATGAGCGCGGAAGCCGGCCCGTAAATGGGCGTATTTCCGCGGGTTCTGGGACTAACTGAGGCTGCATCCAGACCTGCATAGTCCCAAATGGTGCGAGTTCTCG
>JACPPP010000258.1 GCA_016190935.1 Armatimonadota bacterium
ATCATCATCGCACCCGAAAGAGAATCTCTGCGATTTCAAATCGCATCTTTCTGTTTCGCGCGCGATCATCGTTAGGTGTTAGGCCATGGGGCACGGGCATGATTGTAGTGGCCGGGCTCCGTCCCGGCCATCGGCTCCGCAGGAGCCGGATTTTTTGGCAGGCGCAATAGAGGGATTATCATGTCCGTAAAATCAATTCTTAGAAGCCGAAAAGGAAGCGGAATGGTGCTTGGGCTGTTCGCGCTGCTGATCCTTTTCGCGTTTGGAATAGCGTTTCTTTCATCATCGACGGGCTCGGTTATTGCGAGCAAGAGGGACTATCTCTCCGCGCGCGCTCTGAGCGTCGCTGAGGCGGGAGTCGAGCGGGCAATGTCCTATTTGCGGGGCACAGCCCCCGACGGCTCGACCGATGGTTCCTGGCGGACGGGACATCCTGCAGAGGGCCCTGATGACCACAGCGGGGATACCTGGCATCAGGAAACGCTTGCAACAGGTGAATCATTCAAAATCTGTGTTCGGACCGCTGCAGGCGGCGATACAAGTCGCATCATCGTTACCAGTGTGTCCACGGTCACCCACGGCGATTCGACCGCGTCACGAACACTGAAAGTCCTGGTGGAACGCGACGAGGAGAACGTCTCTCCATGGAACAACGTCATCTTCGGCGGCGTAGGGCAGACAGGTAGGAGCATACAGGGCAATGTCAGAATGCGCGGCCCTGTGCACCTGCTCGGAGACGGTGAGGAATTTACAGACGTTGACGGCGACGGCCATTGGGACGACGACGAGCCTTACGTCGATGCCAACACAAACGGCCAGTATGACGCTGGCGAGTCCTACACAGACGTAGATGGCGACGGCCGGCGCGACGCGCGTGAGCCTTTCGTCGACGTGAACGGTAACGGGATAAGAGACCCTGCTCTGACCGTCACCGATCTTGCCCAGGAGGTTTCCGGTACCGCAGACGTCGGCAACAACTACGACGGCATGCCTGTTCTGCTCCAAAACAAGCTGCCGACCCTGCCGACTGTCTCGTTCGGTGGCGAAACCGTTGAGACCCTGACGGCCAAGATGAGGGTGAAGCACGGCCGCGTCGATATATCCGGTTCCGCAGTCGTCGGATATCCGAACTCGACCGGAAATGCTCTTAAAGAGACGATGGACGGCGTCTACGTCAGCGATGGATTTGGGGGCAACCAAGGCACGGCCGCTGTAAACTCGGACAACGGTTCAAGCCAGGGATATGATTTGGGCGATGGGATTGTGGAATTCCCGGCTCTGGGCGATCCCAAACCCGGCTACGGTGGCACATATAAGGACTATCTGCGAAATAACGGGCTCGTAATACCCGGCAGCCTCAGCCTGACGCCCGGCGTTCCCTACAGCAACAGCAGCGGCGGTAACAGCATCTCCTACGATGGAAGCGGAAACTTGGAGATCACGGGCATAGTTTACGTCGACGGTGATCTCAACCTGAACAAGAGCCCTTCGGTACAAACGCTGATGTACGAGGGCAGCGGGACGCTCTTCGCAACCGGTGATGTCTACGTCCACTGCAATGTTCTCCCGCAAACGAACTTCCCGCTTACAGACCGGCTCGGCCTAATTGCTGGGGCGAAGATGGAGATTGCGACGGGTCCGGGTGATGCGCAGCTTACGATGGCCCTGGCGATGTACGCTCAATACAAGATCAAGATCGGGAAGCAGTGTGAGATAGCCGGGTCGTGCGTCTCCAGCTACTATGAGATGCAAAACGTCCCGCACCTCTACCATGTGCCCGAACTGCCTAACAATTTGCCCCCGGGAATGCCAGGCGGTGACCCGATCTACGTAGTGACAATCTCTGTCAAGAGTTGGCAGGACTTCGCCGGTTCCGCGGACTAATATCAATTGGGTTTGGACCGGGTACAGCGCATATTAGCTGTCAGCGATCAGCTATCAGCCTTCGGCGGGGGCCAGGGGCCGGACGGATGTCCGGGGAACTTGGGCCGGGGAGGAATCTCCCCGGCCATCATAGTGGATGGATATCCCCGGCCATCGTACATGCTCCCTACCAGCCCCCAACCCCCATCACCCAACCCCTGATCTGGCCCCTGACCCGGCCCCTTTTCGCGTTCTTCGCGCATCCTGAGCCTGTCGAAGGACGCGTTTCAAAGAGCCAGCAAACTGACGCAACTTACATAGTTAGTATAGCATCTCGCAGGCAGGAATGATGCTCAGCCACGTGGAATTCATTACTGGACCGCAGCCCCGGTCAAGTAACACCAAGGAGGAGACACTAAAACGCGCCTGACATTCCTCGGTACAGGGACATCCCACGGTGTGCCGATGATCGGCTGCAAGTGCCACGTGTGCACGTCAGACGACCCGCGCAATCGCCGGACTAGGACATCTGCTCTCGTTGAGTTCGCTGGCAAGCATATCCTGATCGATACGACCCTTGAGCTGCGGATTCAGTGCCTTGCAAACCAAGTGGAGCGCGTGGACGCAGTGCTCTTCACTCACGCACATGCCGATCACATCTTCGGGCTTGACGACATCCGGCGGTTCAACGAAATCCAGCGTTTCTCCATCCCCTGTTACGGCTCGGGGGATACACTTGCCACGATCAGACAGGCATTCGATTACATCTTCATTCGCACACAGGAAGGTGGGGGAAAGCCGAAGATCGACCTCATAGAGGTTTCGGGGCCGTTTGCGGCGGCTGGTGTTCCGATAATCCCGATCCCCGTGCTGCACGGGAGATTGCCGGTGTTTGGCTACAGGATTGGAGACCTGGCCTACATTACAGACTGCAGCAAGATTCCCGAGGAGTCGCTGGAGCTTCTGCGCGGTCTGGATGTTCTTGTGCTCGGTGTGCTGCGGACCAGGCCGCATCCGACGCACTTCAACTTGAGCCAGGGTGTGGCCACGGCGCTCAGTCTTGCTCCGAAGTGGACCTACTTCGTGCACATCGCCCACGGCCTGGACCATTCCCACACAAACCGCCAGCTTCCCAGCGGCATAGAGCTTGCCCACGACGGACTTGTAATTGCGGCGGTTTGACCCGGTGTGCGCCGGAACGTATAATGTAGACGATGTGCGGTTGTCGATAGCCATAGTTAACTGGAACACGAGCAGTCTACTTGAGGCATGCCTGAACTCCATCTACCGGCGCGCGCCCGGGTTCGGATTCGAGGTCATAGTTGTAGACAACGCCTCTGCCGATTTCGACGCAGACGCGTTCCGCGCGCGCTTCCCCGATGCCAGGTTCATACAAAATGACTCGAACTTGGGCTACGCCAAGGGGAACAACCAGGCAATAGAGGGATCATCCGGCGATTACATTCTGCTGCTGAACCCGGACACCGAGGTGACTTCCGGTGCGCTGGAACGGCTCGTAGAGTTTATGGAATCTCATTCCGATGCCGCCGCAGCCGGATGCAGGCTCGTCCGTCCGGACGGGTCGGTAGAGCGCTCCTGCCGCAGCTTCCCTGACCCTGCTAAAGTATGTTTCGAGTTCCTGGGGCTCTCCCGGCTGTTTCCCAGGAGCAGAGTTTTCGGCGCGTACAGAATGACGTGGTTTGGTTATGACCGGGAAATCGAGGTCGATCAACCGATGGGCTCCTGTCTGATTATCTCACGAAAGGCGATCGACGAGATAGGGCTAATTGACGAGGATTTTCCTATCTTCTTTAATGAGGTTGACTGGCTGTATCGAGCCAAGGCAGGTGGATGGAAGGTGTACTTCACTCCCGCTGCGGAGGTGATACACCACGGTGGCGCGAGCACGAAGCAGTTACGAAGACGGATGCGCAAGGAATCGCATAAGTCTCTTGCAAAGTTCTACGAGAAGCACTATCGCCACAGGCTTTTTTCTCCTGTCTACTGGCTCATCCTGGCGGCGATTCGTGTTAACGAGCTTCTGGACAGATGATAGATATTACTGTCAGCATTGTAAACTGGAACACTCGTGATGAACTGATGCGATGCCTCGAATCGGTGTTTGCACAGCAGAAGGTATCACTTGAGGTCATTGTAGTTGACAACGCTTCATCGGATGGAAGCGCTGAGGAGGTAATGCGTCGCTTCCCAAAGGCGGTGTTGATAGCGAACGACAAGAATGCCGGATTTGGGCGCGCACAGAATCAGTCGCTCGAGCGTTACGAGGGCAGGTACTTCATGCTCCTCAACCCGGATGCGATCCTTCCCGAAGCCGATACGCTTGCAAAGATCGTTGACTTTGCGGACCGGAACCAGGGCATCGGCATCATCGGGCCCAGGATAGAGAACCCGGACGGGAGTCTGCAGTACTCGGCAAGGCGCTTTCCTACGGTTGGCGCGGGTCTCTTCCGCCGCACCCCCTTCGGCAAGCTCTTCCCAAAGAACCGTTTTGTGAAGGACTACATAATCTCCGATTGGGGCCATCGTGAGGTTCGAGACGTGGACTGGGTCTCCGGCGCCGCTCTGGTCATCCGAAGGGAGACGGTCGAGGACATCGGCCATCTCGACCCAGGGTTCTTCATGTATTGCGAAGACGTTGACTGGGCCTACCGGGCGAAGCAGCGCGGCTGGAGGGTGACCTATTTCCCAGCCGCCACGGTGGTCCACCGGATCGGGGCCGCAAGCGACCAGGCGCCGGTCAGGATGATCTACCACTTTCACCGCAGCATGTTCCGGTTCTACCTGAAGCACTACGCAAAAGGGTGGAAGATACTGCTCGTTCCGGCGGCGCTTGCGGCGCTCGCCGCGCGGGCGCTCTTCTTTATTATCCTTACGCGCATTCCTATTTCGAGAGAGGCGCTTAACGGTGGGGAGAGGCTTGTTCGATGAAGTGACCCTGAGCTTCGACCAGGGCACGGTCACACTTTCGGGAAACCTGCCTGAGACGCTTCCGACCTGGTTCGAGCGGGACGAGCGGGTTGACACTGTGCGCGCGCCGGCCATGTGGTATCGCGACACCGTCCGATGGCTTACAGGTAGACGCATAGATTTCACTGACGATGCCGGAGCGAGCTGCCGGCTTCCCCTGCGCATCCGGACGGAGTTCCGCGCGCATCCATACCAGCGCGAGGCGCTGCGGGCGTGGTTGGACGCCGAAGGCAGGGGCAGCATAATCCTTCCAACAGGAGCGGGAAAGACCTTCGTCGCTCTCGGAGCTATGCTCAAGACCGGATACCCGACCCTCGTCATCGCTCCGACAATCGACCTTATGAACCAGTGGTACGCCCTGATAGCCGATGCTTTCGGCACAGAGGTCGGCATTCTGGGTGGAGGATACCACGAAGTGCGCCCGCTCACCGTAAGCACCTACGACAGCGCGTTCATCTACTCAGGTGACTACGGCAACCGGTTTGACCTGCTGATCTTCGACGAAGTTCACCACCTGCCATCGCCTAAGAACCGCCAGATCGCGCTTATGTCCACTGCGCGCTGCCGGCTCGGGCTGACCGCCACCTATGAGCGCCAGGACGGAGCCCACCGCGAGCTTGAAAGCCTGGTCGGGCCGGTGGTCTACAGGCTCGGCGTCAAGGACTTGAAAGGAAGCTATCTTTCAGAGTTCGAGATCGTGCGTATATCGGCCAAGCTGACTGATTATGAGGCGGAACGTTACAAGAAAGCCTGCGGCGAGTACTACGGATTTCTGCGGCAGGCAGAAATGAAGACATTCGGCTCCGGTTGGAACGAGTTCATTAAGATGAGCGCCTACGACGAACGGGCCCGTAGAGCGCTCGTTGCTAAGGGCGAGATGAAGCGTTTGATCGCGGGCGCGGAAAGGAAGCTCGAAGTCCTGGACATGCTTCTAAAACAGCACATCGGAGACAAGGTCATCATCTTCACCGAGCACAACGATCTTGTCTACCGGATTTCCAGGGAGTTCCTGATACCGGCGATCACCCACGAGACCCGCGCAAGGGAAAGAAAATGGATACTCGACGGGTTCAAAGGCAATCTCTTCGAACGCATTGTGACGTCGAAGGTGCTGAATGAGGGAATAGACGTTCCCTCGGCCAAGGTCGCGATCATACTCGGCGGAAGCGCCAGCCCGAGGGAACACCTCCAGCGGCTCGGCAGAATCCTACGAAGGAGCGCCTCAAGAAGCAGTGCCGTGCTGTATGAGGTGGTCGCCTCCGCGACAGCGGAGATGGGCGTTTCTACAAGGCGGAAGAAGAATGTTAACACTTGATCTCTTGCGCGCCAAAATAGTGGGAGATGAAATCCGCCCCGTGTACCTGACTATAAGCGGAGGAAAGAAGTACCTCATGGCGGCTGAGACGATACTCAAGATACACCGCCAGCACGTCGGCAGCGCGCTCGGGGAACTGAACTCCGCTCTTGGGCAATTCACCGGCGGCTCCGCAGATTACAAGGTCTACCGCGGCCTGGCGAAGGTCCTGGAGGAATTCTGCGAAGTAGGACGCCCAAGCGAGGTCGATGCCGAGGATCTGAGGATGAAGGTTTTTGAGGCAGCGGCGGCGCACAGACCCATCGTCCGGTCGCCGGACCTGATCTTTCACACGACGGCCGGAGACGCGCTCGATGCAATCTCAGGCGAGATCGGTCTTGCCCCGGACGAGATCGAAAAGGGACTCTACGCGGACCTGAAAGAAAATCAGTTACTGGTGTCGCTCGACCCATTGCTTGATGCCGTAGGACTGATCGAGCGGTACAATACGGCGCTTGCTCAGGCCCTGCTTTATCGCGCGATCCAGATGAGGGTAGAGGTTTACGACAACTACCGGCAGGTTTTTCAGTTCATCAAGCTTGCGCGGCTGATGCACACTATCGAGCGCATAGACGGAGGTTACCTTATCACGCTGGACGGGCCGCTCTCGCTCGTCACGCACACGGAACGCTATGGTGTCGGAATGGCAAGACTTCTGCCGGCACTGCTCAGGTGCAAGAGGTGGCAGATGGAGGCGGTTGTAAACACCAGTTTCGCAGGGCACAGGATCTTCAAGCTAGGCAACTGGTGCGGCCTCACGTCCCATTACACCGAACAGGCATCGTTCGATTCCTCTGCTGAGGAGGCGTTTTACGAGAAGTTCTCCAGGAACAAGAAGTCGAAGTGGACAATAGAGCGGGAGGGAGGGCTGCTCGATCTGAAGGGCACGGTGATGATTCCAGACTTCGCGTTCCGGCATCCGGACGGCCGGGAGGTGTATCTCGAGATCGTCGGGTTCTGGAGGCCGGAGTATTTGGAGAAGAAACTGGAAAAGATACGTCGCGCCGGCAGCGCGCCACTGGTGCTCGCCGTTCCAGCGGGAATGAACTGCTCATTTGAAGATTACGACGGGCCGGTAGTCCACTACAAGACCCGTCTGCTGCTGAAGGACGTGCTGCCAGCGATAGAATCTGCTTATACCAATTGTGCATAGTTAGGCCAGTCTGTCGGTTCTTTGAAACGCGTCCTTCGACAGGCTCAGGATGCGCGAAGAAGCGCGAAGAACGCGAAAAGGGGCCGGGAGTCAGGGTCCAGGGGCCGGACGGATGTCCGCCACACATGCGCCGGGGAGGAATCTCCCCGGCGATCAACTCTGTTCCTACGAACTATGAACTAGAAACAGGGAATTCCTCCCCCTCGTCTTCGCCGTCTCCCCGGTTCAGAATATCCACCCGCTTTCTTAATTGGTAGCTAACTTGTTATAATACCCTGGGAATATTCAAAGCGCGTTTCAAAACCCGATTCCAGTAGTGTGTTCCGTTGCTTCGGACTGCTTGTCTGCCGAAGCCGCCGTATGCAACTTGCCAGGTTTTGAAACGCGCTTTAAGTCCGGCGCGGCGGTGCGGCGAGTGCCCTGGCGCGACAGAAGGAAAGGAAACACTCGGTTGTCGAAGATTAAAGTCGGAGTTATAGGCTGCGGAGGAATAGCGCGTCGGAGACATTTTCCGGCGCTTCTGGCCCAACCGGATGTCGAGGTTGTGGCCGCATGCGACGTTGACGAGAATTGCGTTCAGTCCGTGGCGAGCGAATTCGGCGTCCCCAGGGTCTTTTCGGACTACAAAGATATGCTGTCAATGGATGAGATGGACGCTGTCGATATCTGCACCCCAAATTTCGTGCACATGGCGCCGACTATTGCCGCACTCGAGGCCGGAAAACACGTATTAGTAGAGAAGCCGATAGCGCGGAATGCGGCGGAGGCTGCCAGGATGGTGGAAGCCGCGCGCAAGTCCGGAACAAAGCTGATGGTTGCGCACTGTTTCCGCTTCAGGTCCGACTCGCAGGCGCTGAAGAGATTTGTTGACGGCGGCGCTATGGGTGAGATATATTATGCGCGGGTGCATGCTATCAGAAGGCGCGGAATCCCGTCCTGGGGAGTCTTTACCGACAAGGAGAAGCAGGGAGGCGGCCCTCTGATAGACATCGGTGTGCACATCCTGGACACGGCCCTGTGGCTTATGGGCTATCCCAGGCCGGTATCGGCTTCAGCGATGACTTACGCGAAGTTCGGCAAGAGGCCGGGGGTCATTGGACTCTGGGGACAGTGGGACTACAATAATTTCACCGTCGAAGACTTTGCGGCAGGGTTCGTGAGGTTCGAAAATGGCGCCTCTCTTACAATTGAGTCGAGCTTTGCGGCAAATATAGAGAAGGACTCGATGAACTTTTGCATCCTGGGGACAGAGGGTGGATGTCAGTTCGACCCGCTCAAGATTTTTCGGGAGGAGCACGGGACGCTCGTGGACCTTACCCCGACATGCCTACCGACTGTCGATATGTACCAGGCAGAGGTAAGAGCTTTTCTTGATAGCATCTGGAACGACACTGAGCCTGCGGTTACCGGTGAGCAGGCGCTCACGGTGGCAAAGGTGCTCGACGCGATCTACGAGTCGTCCGAGCGCGGCGCTGAGGTCGGGATTGAGTAGGAGAAGCAGGATTCGCGGACTTTTGAAGACGAATGCTGATAACTTCATACGGATGGCTTCGCTGCGGACGATGGCAGGACTTGCGGTCGTCGCGCTTTTCGCGCAGGTGGGGTACGCGACGCTGAACTTCTCCGCCCTCGTGATGTGGGTCCAGTACGACATGCGCCAGGGCAAGCATCTGGGCTTGATCCTTGGCACGTTTATGTTAACGGAGGCCATGTTCAGGCCATGGCTCGGCGCTTTGAGCGATCGAGTGGGCCGCAAACCTCTTATGCTGGTCGGTCCAGCGCTGGGAGTCGTTACCTCAGTGGCTACTATTTATCTAGCGGGGTTTGGTCCACATCTGGCCCTTCTGATGATGATCCTGCTCCGGGCGGTTGACGGTGTGGGCCTTGCGGCATTCTGGCCGGCGGCGTTTGCGGTCGCTGGTGAGGCGGTCGAGGAAAAGAGCCGCAGCACGGCCATGGCGGTCGTAAACGGGGCAGGAATGGCCGGCGTTGCGCTCGGTATGCTCTTCGGCGGGCTTGCAAACGATCTGACTCGATCCCACACAGGATCGTTCTACTTCGTAAGCCTCGTGTTTCTGATCACATTCCTGGCCGGATTGCTGATCTTCCCTCGCCAGACACACAAGGCTGCCGGATTTGAGCCTAGCGAGATCGACGCAATGCCGCACCTGCCGGAACATATTCCACATACGGCTGAAGTGAGAAGCGCGCTCCGGCTGGTCCCGGACATGCTCATAATGAGCGTTGTAGTATTCACGGCTGTCGGGCTTCTCATGCCGATTATTAAACTTTACTCTGTCGAGCAGCTTGCAATGAGCGAGACACAGTTCGGGGCTCTTGCCGCTCCTGTCGCCGCCGTGCTCGGTCTGCTGTCGGTTCCGTTCGGGCGCTTGGGCGACAAGTGGGGCAAGCTTTCCAGCTTCTGCTATGGACTCTTGATATGCACGGCAGCCATGTGGCTTGTGGCCACCATTCGGAGTGTGACCATCCTGGCTGCGGCCTCGGCCATGATTGGGGTGGGTTTCGTGCTTGCGTTCCCGGCATGGATGGCCATCGTGTCCGAAGCTGCGCCTGCCGACCGGCGCGGGCAGATAATGGGCACGGTCGGCATGGCACAGGGCATCGGCGCGATAGTAGGAGTTTACCTGGGGCCGCTCATCTACGCCAGCGACTGGATGTCGCTTCCGAGGTTAGGGGTCATTCACTTCAACCTGCCCTTCTATCTTTGCGCTCTTCTGCTGTCCGCAGGCACCGTTATGGCGTTCAACTGGATAAGCGTCATCCGGCAGGGACTGTGCGGCGGAAGGCGCATAGGCTGGCGAGAGAGGAGGGCGGTTGTAGCGCTTGCGGTTGTGGGCGCCATGGCCATGGCCGGCTGGGTAGTATTCCGTTACACCAGACCTGTGCCCGCGGACAGGGTGGCATGGCTGTGGGTGCAGGCCACAGTCCACAAGGACCTGAAACGCGCGGAAAGCTACACCCTCCCATCGTTTGAAGGAGCGCACGGAGGAACCGCCTCTCAGACAGCTTCGACAGTCTATTCCAGGCGGGTCAACGTCTCAAAGGCCCGTTACACCCTGATGAAGCCGAGGGTGTCCGAACGTGGGCGGCGCGCTGAAGTCCGCCTGATCTTCCGTTACCCCGACCAGAGCAAATCGACCGAATTCATCGTGTTGCACAAACAGAAATCCGGGGAATGGAAGATTGCGGGCAAAAAGTAACGCGCTTAGTTAGCTTCAACTGGAGGATAATTTGCTTGTAGCAGAGTTTTTTGGCCTGTTGATCATAATCACGGCCGCCGCGTGGCTTCTCAGCATCAGCGCGGAGACGCTTGCGGAAAAGTATGGAGCGAACTTCACGGGCAGCATACTGCTTGCGGTGATAACCACTCTGCCGGAGTATATGTTCGTCTTCTGGGCTGCGCTAAAAGGAAGATACGACATGGCCGTAGGCTCCGCTATAGGGGCCTGTACCCTGCTGGTTACGCTGGGCTATGGATCGGTGATCCTCTTCTCGACTACACGCGCAAGCAGAAAGCCTGTCCAGGCGATCATTCTGTCCAGGCACGTGAAGATAGACGCGATGTACCTGCTTGCTACGTCTCTGGTTGCGCTCGTCCTCGCCTGGGAAGGAGACGGGCTCGATGTCAAAGACGGTATCATATTGACAGTAGTCTTCCTGTTCTATCTGGTACAGCACTATCGCGCCGCAATTCACCATTTGACAACCACCGAACACGGTGTGACGCCGGTGAAGTTGAGAAAGGCGATAATGATGATGATCATCGGTGGCGCGATAATTGTGATCTCTGCCGAGCGGTTTGTCGAGTCGATGGTGGAAATAGCCCACTGGCTCGGGATAAGCCCTGTCGCCGTAGCGATTGTGCTCAGCCCGATTGCCTCCGAGCTGCCGGAGAAAATTACGGCCTATCTGACCGTAGTGCGGAACGGCGCTCTAGCCGAGATTTCCGTCAGCAACTTCATGGGATCAAAGGTAAACCACAACAGCTTGCTTCTGGCTGTGCTGCCGTTCGTGGCGGCGACAGCAGCCAAGAAGGGCAACGTTCCGGACATAGTTACTGTGCCGTTCGTGTTGATGACCGTGCTGACTGTGATCGCGAGCATAAGCCTGGCCCGCCGCAGGCTGGACCGCTGGCAGGGCTGGGTCTTCCTGGCGCTCTATCTGACCACGATTGGAGCTGCCTTCATGGTGCGGTAGCCTTTCAGGGCTTGTGAAGCGCAAGCCCGATGGCATCGAGCGCGGCTTCGTGTATAGGCTCGCTAAGCGTCGGGTGCGGGTGGATGCTTTCTGCTATCTCATCCACAGTGGCCTCGCTCTTCATCGCCACTACGGCTTCCGTGATCATATCCGTGGCGTGGGGCCCTATGATATGTACCCCGACGATTTCTCGGTATTTCGGCTCGGCTATTACTTTTACGAAGCCCTCCCGTTCGCCCATTCCAAGCGCTTTACCGTTTGCTGAGAACGGAAACGTGCCGATCAGAACATCCCCATATTTCTCGCGCGCCTCCTGCTCGGTAAGTCCGACGGACGCGACCTCCGGATGAGTGAAGATTACCCCTGGAACCACTTTGTAGTCCATTCTGGCCTCGCGGCCCAGACAGTTTTCAACTGCGACCAACCCCTCGTGACTTGCCTTGTGCGCGAGCATAGGGTTGCCGACGCAGTCACCGATTGCGTAGATGCC
>JACPPP010000259.1 GCA_016190935.1 Armatimonadota bacterium
GCTCCAGTCTTGCCATAGTATTCACATTCCGGGTTGAGACAGGATAGTTGTTCTCGAATCAGTTCCATTGCATTACCTCCATCTATTCTGGTTCCCAACCCTCTGACAACTAAACATCACGTGGCCTAAGGCCACTACCCGAAAACGCGAAATGAACGAAAGACGCGAAAGGCTTTAATCGGAAGCCAGGCCCTTCGGAGCGACATTCCTTGTCCTTTCGTTAACGAAGCGTCTGACCATAACCTGTTTCGCACCAAAATTGATCAACAATGCCAGTTTGTAGCCAGATGCTCTTAGATAAACGAGCGTCTGCACGTAGTCCTCTGGTAATAACTCTTTTCGAGCCTTGATCTCCACAATGCAGTTGCCGATCACGAAATCCACACGTCGTGTATCGATCTGCTGCTCCTTGTAATAAACTGGCACATTCTCTTCTCGTGCAAACTCAAATCCTCGTGCTCGCAGCTCCAGTCCGAGCGCCCGCTGGTAAGTAACTTCCTGGAAGCCAGGCCCGAGCGTCTTATGCACCTCGATAGTTGCCTCGATTATCCGTCCGGTAACGTCATCAAAATCATAGCCTTTGTTCGACCTTCCCGTCTTTTCCATCCCAGCCACCACCTTCCCCCTTTCGCGTTTTTCGCTCGTTTCGCGTCTTTCGCGTTTCAAAGACCCCCCGCGCCTTCGCGTTTCAACCCGCCTTCCGCTTAACCTCGCCGACCGCGCGGGAGAGACCCTGAACCTGCTTCGCAAGCTCCGACAGCCCCCGAAGAAGAAGCATAACGGCAAATATCGCCTTCCGCAGCCGCCAGATCATAACCCCCACCGCAACCGCGATCGTTATCCACATCAACAAAATCGTGCCCAGGACGACGATTAATAATATCTCAAGTGTGCTCATACCTCTCGCTTTCTTTTTGAAACGCGTCCTTCGACAGGCTCAGGATGCGCGAAAGACGAAGGCCGCGAAAGGTGATGCATCGCGCTACGCTGCCCTCACCTCGACATGATGAATCAGGACGGCAGGGTCGTGCTCCTCGGGTATAGGTTCTCCGTGTGCCTGCAACCCCTGTATGTGAAGCTCTATCGCGTCCTGCGCGTTGGCGAGGGCCTCTTCAACCGTATATCCTTGTGTGAGACACCCAGGCAACGCCGGGACACGAACAAACCAGCCTTGGCCCTCTTCATCCCACTCCAGTGTCACTGTGTACCTCATGTCATCTACCCCCTACTATCTAAAGTAACGAGACAAGCTCATCTACGCTCAAACCTGCCTGTTCGAGTATGGCCATCAGCAACTTCGGTATCAAGATCTCACCCGGATGCTTGGGCACGGTCACCGTGCCCGGACGCGACGGGTGCCGAAACTGAACGTGTGAGCCGCTCGTCCGGTCCACCATCCACCCCGCGCGCTTCAGAGCTTTAATTACTTGCTTGGCCGTAATTCTGGGCAATCGCGGCATCGTCTCGTCCTACCCCGCACTCAACACCCGCTCGCGGCTCGCGGCTCGCAGCTCACCGCTCACTACTCGCCCTCCCGCAATCGTCGCAACCACCTTGCCTCTTAACTTCCACCCGTCGAACGGCGTGTTCCGGCCCATCGATTTGAACTCCGATGCCCGGACCGTCACCTCCGCATCGGGGTCGAATACAACAATGTCGGCTGCCGCGTCCTCAGCGAGCGTTCCACGATCAAGACCTAGAGCGCGCGCGGGTGCACAGGTCATCTTCCCTATCGCCTGCGACAAGGTCAGGACACCCTCATCGACGAGCTTCGTGATCGCGAGCGGCAGCGCCGTCTCAAGCCCCACCATCCCGAACGCCGCAACTGTCATCTCGACTTCCTTGTCCTCCAGCGAGTGCGGAGCGTGGTCTGTGGCAATTATGTCTATCGTCCCGTCTGCGAGTCCGGCTTTGACCGCCTCAATGTCTGCCCTCGTGCGAAGCGGCGGATTGCATTTGGCGTTGGTATCGTAGTCTCCAAGCGCCTCATCGGTCAGCGTGAAATACTGCGGACAGGTCTCCGCAGTTACTCTGACGCCGTGCGACTTCGCCTGCCGGACTGCCTCAACCGAACCTGCACAGGAAACATGCTGGATGTGAACGTGACACCCCGCAAGCTCCGATAGCAGGATGTTGCGTACCACCATCCCGACTTCAGCCGCCGCCGGCATACCCCTCAGCCCCAAAACTGTCGAGACTATCCCCTCGTTCATTACCGCGTCCGAGGTCAGCGATTTGTCCTCGCAGTGTGTCAGCACCGGAAGGCCGAGCATCCCGGCATACTCCATCACCCGGCGCATAATAAGAGAACTCTGGACCGGATGCCCGTCGTCAGAGACGGCAACCGCGCCCGCCTCGGCCATGTCCCCAAGCTGCGCCATCTCCTGCCCGGCCATGTCCTTTGTCATAGCCCCACAGGCAAGCACGTTAATTCCAGTCTCCCGGCCGCGTCTCAGGATGAACTCCACTACGGCCCGGTTGTCCGGCGCTGGATCGGTGTTCGGCATCGCAACAATTGTCGTAAAGCCACCTGCCGCCGCAGCGCGCGCCCCGGTTTCGATAGTCTCCTTGTGTTCCGCGCCAGGCTCACGCAAATGGACATGCATGTCAATAAAACCCGGAGCGACGACCAACCCGGAGCAGTCAAAGACCTCGACATCTTCCCTGCTGATAGCTGATAGCTGATGGCTGATAGCTCCGTCTCGGATCAAAACGTCCGCAACCTCGTCAATCCCCTGCGACGGGTCGATGACCCGTCCGCCTCTAAGCAGTGCCCACATTGCTGCCACCTCCAAGAAGCAGATAAAGAAGCGCCATTCGAACGGCTACGCCGTTCGTCACCTGATCGGTAATCACGGAGAATTCCCCATCTGCCACGTCAGGAGTGATCTCGATCCCCCTGTTCATCGGCCCCGGATGCATTACAATCACATCGGGCTTGGCGCGGCGCAGGCGCTCCTTGTTAATTCCGAAAAGTCTCGCATACTCGCGAACGCTCGGAAAAAACCCGCTGTTCATCCGCTCAAGCTGGATTCTGAGCACATTCACGACATCCGCGCCCTCGACCGCTGCATCTACGTTCGTGTAGGTCTCCACAGGCAGCTTTTCGACCTCGGGGGGAAGCAGTGTCTTCGGTCCCGCGAGCCGCACCGTAGCCCCCATTTTCGTCAGGCCCCAGAGGTTCGAGCGAGCAACCCGGCTGTGCGTAATGTCTCCGACGATCGTCACCACAAGCCCGTCCAGACGTTTCTTGTTCTCCAGGATCGTCAGCATATCGAGCAGCCCCTGGCTCGGGTGCTCGTGCATGTCGTCTCCTGCGTTGATGACGTTGCTTGGGACGGTCCTTGCAGCAAAGTGCGGCGCGCCGCCTGCCTGGTGCCGGATGATGAAGGCGTCTATCCCCATCGCCTGGAGCGTCAGCAGAGTGTCTTTCAGCGACTCTCCTTTGACAACGCTCGACCCGGCAGTGCTGATGCTCGAAACATCGGCCGAGAGCGCCTTGGCCGCCATCTCGAAACTCGTCCGAGTCCGGGTGCTCGGCTCGTAGAAGAGCGTGCAGATCGTCTTGCCCCGCAGCGCCGGCACCTTCTTCACCGGCCTCGCAAGGATCTCCTTCATAGAAGCCGCAGTATCCAGAATGAGCTGAATCTCGCTCTGAGTCATATCCTGAAGTCCTAGAATGTCTTTGCGACTGAGTTTAGCTTCCATAAGCATCCTCCCAAGCAGCGAGCAGCGAGCCTGCCGGAGTCGTAACCACCCGTCGGCCGAAAGCTGATAGCTGACTGCTGACAACTGATAGCTTACTTTGCATTTTGCATTTTGCACTTCTCATTTCGTACTTCCCTCCGGTTCCTTGCGGATAACGACCTTATCCTCCTCGTCCGTCTCCTTGAGGTGCACGTGGACATGCTCACGGCGGGAGGTGGGAAGGTTCTTGCCGACGTAATCGGCGCGGATTGGGAGCTCTCGGTGGCCGCGGTCCACAAGGACTGCGAGCTGGATTTCGGCTGGGCGGCCCATATCCATAATCGCAT
This sequence comes from Armatimonadota bacterium, assembly GCA_016190935.1. Classification (GTDB taxonomy): domain Bacteria; phylum Armatimonadota; class UBA5829; order UBA5829; family DTLH01; genus JACPPP01. The sequence continues at coordinate 4,035 of JACPPP010000259.1, forward strand.
CGAGCGCAGAACGGATTGTCCGTCCTGTGAAAAGCACTTCATCGACGAGCACGATTGACTTATCCGTCACGTCGAAACTGATTTCAGTCTTGCCGACGGTAGTTGGAGCGAGGCGGGTTGCGTAGTCGTCGCGGTAGAGAGCAACATTCAGGCTGCCGATAGGCACAGAGGCGCCCTCGATCTGCTCGATGAGGTCTACGAGCCGCTTAGCCAGAGGAACACCCCGGCTCTGGATTCCGATCACCGCGAGGTTCTCGGCGCCCTTGTTCTTCTCTATAATCTCGTGGGCGATTCGGGTAACTGCCCGGCGGATCTCATCCGCGTCCATTACCTGGTTGCCATTTTCTTTAGCCGGCATATAGCTCCCCCAGATAGCAAAAAACGCCCGCCTGCCAGGTGGCAAGTAGGCGTATCGCTCGTACAGTAACCCCTATTGATGCTCTACCTTGCCAGCCTCACAGGGCTTGCTTAAAGGATTCTTTGTGGATTATAGCAGGTGGGGATAGGATTGTCAATAGGCGCTTAGCGCCCTCCGAACGACAATTTGTTGTCGTTAAGTCGCGATGCCAAGTGTGGCGAATACGCGGCGCATTTCGCTTTGAAGGTTTTCGTAATGAGCATCA
>JACPPP010000260.1 GCA_016190935.1 Armatimonadota bacterium
GGTTCAGGAGGTAAAACAAACGGTTGATACCATCATGCGTGAGCAGACTGTGAATTTCAGCTTGAACAAGAGATTCTTCGCTGCGCTCTTTGCGTTACTCTTAAGCAGCGGCGCGGCGGCGGACCCGGTTCAAATCGGCTACGCGAAATCGGCGGGGCCGGGATGGAGCGGCAGCGTCATCGGGGCAGTAACCGCCATCTATCAGGACTACGGGGAGTACGCAATCGAAGCAGAGGACCGCTCCGCGGGCATCATCGTGACTCCTCTACCTGCTGCCCTTCCACAGATCGGCGAGGAACTGATCGTCTCTGGCGTGCTGGGGAGCAATGGAAAGCTGATCGCGAGTACAGATCCGCAGCGCACCGGCAGAACTGTGGCAATCGAGCCTTTGGGACTTTCAAACAAGACCATCATTGGCGCCGCCGGAAATCCGGGGCTGAGCAACCAGGACCTCCTCGTAAGCACATACGGCCTCGTGCTGGATACTCCCACGGCGTTTGGAGACGGCTCCAAGAGATTCCACATAACAGACGGCTCTAATCCAGCCGGGGGACCGACAGTCACAATCGTCGACGAGAGCCTGGTTATCTCAGACGATTTCTCCGGCTACGGCAACGGCGGCAATCCAGCGGGCTGGCTGGAGTTCCTCGGAGACTGGGAGGTCCAGAACGGGCGATACACGACGCGAGATGGCGGTGGCTGGTGGCATTTTGCTCTGGCAAACAGCCCGCCACTCAGTGATTTTGTCATGGAGTATGACCAGACCGGCATCTACAGCGGCGGCGCTGTCTTGCGTATGGAGAATCCTCCTGCTAACTGGGGCGAGGTCATTATTTTGCAGACGTTCACAGGGAACGTCGCGTTCATGAACATCAATGGTCAGCAGTTCGACCCGCACGGATGGAGCGGCGGCGCGCCTCAGCCCACAGAGACAATACACGTAAGGGCGGAGGTACAGGGGGGCATATTCCGCGCATCAGCGGTGTCCTCCGGTGGGTCCACTTGGGAAGGCTACTGGGATTCCACCGGCAGCGGCATCCCTGCGGCCGGCAGCGTGGGCTTTGCTACCGAGAGAGATGACGGCGCGCAGGCATTCGACAATGTTCGCGTGACCGGGGGGATCCAGAGTATAGAAGTCGGCGCTGACGTCGTGCAGGCAATAATTCCCCTGCCTGTAACACAAATCCCTATTTTGAGCGCCGGAGATTATGCGGGCATAACGGGAATCGCAAGCAAGGTTGCCACCTCGGGCAGCGATATCCGAGCGGTGAGGATGAGGGACGCCGACGATTTTCGTGTGTTCAAGTCAGTCTCCGCGGTCGCCATTCAGCAGGGCAACGTAATGCCGCAGTTCACGATCCCGGTCAAGTCGTCGCAGGAGCTTGTGGACAACCGCATCGGGGGTGACTATGGCTGCGGGCCGAACGCTGTGTCGGACGTATCCTCACTGGGTCTGAAATGGATACGGATGGGCTTTGTGGACTGCGTTTTTAACTGGCAGGATGTGCAAACTGCGCCGGGAACATACTACATTGACCCAGCCCGCGACCAGATTGTGACCCAGCTTGCGAACGCCGGTTTCACGACAGTGATGGCTTTGGGCTGTGGAGATGGAGGTTCGGATCGTCCGGACGTCACGCGCTTCAAAGACCCACAGGAAGTAACGAACTACTGCGAGTATGCCAGGTTTATGGCGCAGCACTTTAAGGGTCGAGTGAAGTATTACGAGATTTGGAACGAGCCGAACGTTGACGCTCCGTGGGGATGGATAGCCGCTGCCGACTACTCGAATCTTGTCAAGAATGCCGCGCCGGTGATTCATCAGGAAGATCCAGCGGCCAAGGTGGTCATGGGTGCTATCGGCGGGCGATGGACTTATGGATACCCGGGATACGGGTCGTACGGCCGTTATACGTTCGACTTAGATTATCTGAATGATATTCTCAGGTCCGGCGCAGCGCCATTGGTCGATGTTATTTCCTGGCATCCCTTCTACGGACACAGGCCCGACGACCCATACTACCAGAACTATGTGCAGATGGTGGGCGACATCAAGCTGCTTGCATTCTCTCAGGGTTTCAGGGGCCAATTCCTGAGCGAAGAATGTCTGTGGCGTACGGAGCCGGCGGGGGAGCCGCAGCAGCCCGTCTCGCCAACGGTTTCGGCCAAATACCTTTCCAGATCGATTGTGATGCACCTGGGGCTGAACGTAATCGCCGACGTATCGGCTATGTTCCCCGGTCGATGCCGGGAAGTAGTTCCACGCTTGTGCAGCGTTTTGGCCGGCGCAACCTATAGCAGCCTTTTCGTGACGATCCAGAGCGGCGCGTCGAACATAAAGAAATACACCTTCGCGCTGCCGAACGGCGACCGGCTGATAGCGATATGGACGGATGGAATGGGCGTTGACGACGACCCCGGCGCGCCGGCCACTGTGATGTGCGCGGGTTTCTCGGCGGCTAAAGCGACAGCTATCGACGTGTTGAACAACGTCGAGCAAGGACTACTCTTCGAAAGTTCCGGCAGTGGGACAACTATCAAGAATCTTCTCATGAGAGACTATCCTCTAATCATAAGATTGTCGCCACCCGGAGAGTAGAATAGACGGGAAGGTTGGGCTTCGGCTCTGAGCGAGCCGAAGAATAGGAAGCTAACCCAATCAAGCCTCTGGGTGTCGTCGCGGGCGCTTGCAGAGGCGAAGGCGGCACTGGACGATCTTGTGACGCGGTAGTGCATTATCAGCATTCCGTTGCTGATAAAAAAGCCCCTGGACGGAGGAATCTGCCTGGGGCTTTCATAATTACATAGCAGCGCGTGCTCTGGTGTTTGGAGCAAACGCAAATATGGGAGGGTCACTATGGATAACAACCGGTTCAGCCACAACAACTATTTGCTCCGCAAACAGTTTCTCAAGCTGTTCGGAGGGTCTTTCAGGGTATATGACCCCACAGGCCAGATCGCAGTCTTTGCCAACATGAAGGCGTTTAAACTTAGGGAAGACATCGGACTGTATTCGGACGAGACAAAATCGACCGAACTGCTTCGCATCAAGGCGAGACAGATTATCGATTTTTCGGCTGCGTACGATGTATTCGACAGCAGCTCGAATGATAAGATCGGGTCTCTTAAACGAAGGGGGCTTAAGTCCATGCTCAAGGATGAGTGGATTATTATGGACAACTGGGACAAGGACATCGGCGTGATTCAAGAGGATAGCTGGCTGCTGGCTCTTGTCAGGCGGTTCGTCACGAACCTTGTTCCACAGACTTACAACGGTTACATCGGCACGAGGCCCGTCTTCCGGTTCAAGCAGCATTTCAATCCTTTCGTCCAGAAAATGGACCTGGACTTCTCGTTGGATTCGGGAAACGAACTCGACCGCAAGCTCGGAATAGCCGCAGCAGTGCTGCTGAGCGCGATCGAGGGCAGGCAGCGTTAAGCATTGTAAGACCTCTTGTCATCAGGGCATCGCGATACACCTCTTTCTGCCGTTTAGTGATGATTCCACATGGGTAAGCAAATGTTGAGTAAGTCTTGCTAAAGGCTGAAAGAGGTGAATAGCAATGGAAAAGCTGAAACAGTTAATGGAGCTTCAAATTGCCCCGGATGCAGATCGCGCCGAAGTCGAAGAACTCCCGATTCGGGTAGCCGAGGATTGGGATGCTGTTATCAGCCGGGCAAACACCATGGCTGATGTGATAGATCGCCATTTGGAGTTTGAATCGAAACTGCAGGGTAGAGAACTCAGACCCGTAACCCTTTGCCCGGAGCAGAAGGTCAGCCTGGTGAGCGACCTCAGCTCCGTGTAGGTCTGGTAAGTGGGCTATGAAGAAGCTATATCCAGATGCTCCTGATGTGCCGCAGGGCGTGGCTAATCGAGGGGTCAGAATAATCGAGAAGCACCTGCGCTTGCATCGGGTTGAAAGAGCAAAGGACCTGCCCGAGGAAGCAAAGGTGAGGCTGCTGCGAGACCTTCAGGCTTTCTTCGACTCCGAGATGGACGAGGGCGGCACAAAGCGGGGGTCTTCCACTGGTAAGCGCGGTTTCTGGAGCCGCTTACGGGAGCGGGTCGAGAACTTTCTGACGTTCAGTGCAGCAGACAGCAGTGCTATTGTGCTCTGCGCACCTGTTAGCGGAGCCGTTTGTGTCGCCAGTCGCCGCTAGCCTGGTTCCGCCCCGATTGAAATCATGCGCGTAACGCGCAGCTCCTTAATCACGAAACCACGAAAGGAACAGAAGAGGTGTTGGGTGTTAGGTGCTGGGTGTTGGGTTAGGGATCGCTTTTCCAACACCTAATACCCAACACCTAACACCTGTCTTCAGTGCTTCCGTAGCCAAAACTTTCCCTTCTTTCGTGTTTTCGTAAGTTTCGTGTTGTCGTGATTAAA
>JACPPP010000264.1 GCA_016190935.1 Armatimonadota bacterium
GAGGTAATACCACCAACCGGAGAGCCGTGTGCGGGAGAACCGCACGCACGGTTCGGAGGGAGGGGAGACCGGGCAACCGGCCTTCCCTACCCCTATCAGAGAAGCGGACGACCTGACGGTCCAATAACCGCATCGACAAACGGGTCGGGGGTTCCGAGGAATCCCCGACCCCCGTTCAACAAAAACGTGAGGTCCACGGGGTGTAGTGGCCGGAGTGGACCTCACGCAAATCAATACCCCACATCTTAGAGAAAAAGGAGCAACTGAGAAGATGGAGGACTTCCCTGAATTTTTGAGACTTGTAAAGCGTGGAGCGATTGCGATTCTTCTGGCAGCTTGGCTGGCTTCGGCGGCCGGGGCGGTGCAGGTCGGCGAGGCGAAGGCGGGCGGTCCCGGATGGAGCGGCAATGTCCAGGGCACAGTGACCGCAAAGTTCACCAATAATGACGAGTTCGTGATCGAGGCCGAGGATCGTTCGGCGGGTCTCATCGTCACGCCCATGCAGGGCGGTGGATTTGACATCGGCGACGAGGTAACTGCGACAGGTGTTATTCAAGCCGACGGCAAGCTCCACATAAGCGCATCGCCGCAGCGCACCGGCAGAACCGTCGCCATTGGTCCCGCAGGCGTTTCGAATAAGAACATCATAGGAGCTGTCGGCAATCCGGGCTTGAACAACCAGGACCTGCTCGTGACCACATGGGGTGAGGTTCTGGACATCCCGATGATGTTCCCGGATAGTTCCACCAGGTTCCACGTAACAGATGGCGCCGCGCAGCCAGGCGGCCCATCAGTCACCGTTCCCTACGGAGGATATACCATAGCATTCGAGGACAACTTCGATGCCGGAAAGGATCCTGCGTGGGTGGATGCGGACGGTTCAAGCTCCGTCCAGGCCGGCCAGCTTCTCACAGCCGGTGCAGCGAAGATCGTTGTCGGCGGCCTGAGTCTTGATGATGTGAGCGTGAGCGTGGACGGTACCACCGGAGCAAGAGAGATCGGTATCATACTCAGATTCCAGGATACCGATAACTTCCTGCTTCCGATATGGGCGAATGACGTGCTCTATTACCACGAGGTGGTAGGCGGCGGCTATGGAGGGATGCAGGGCGCCGTGAGCGCCGACGGTCTCGGACCTAACGCGCACATGGAGGCAAAGGTCGAGGGATCCACCCTTAACATCACGATCACCGATGGGACTAATACCTACACGACCAGCGGCACGGTCAGCTCAGTCACCTGGCCCGGCACGGTAGGAGTGTTCAAGAACGGCGGTGGGCAGCTCTACGATAACTTCGTGGCGCTCACATCCTCTGATCTGCCCGTAGATGTCGTACAGGTGATAATTCCAGACGCTGGGACTGAGGCTGCGATGATAAAGCCCGGCGATTACTTGCGTGTTACCGGAATCGCAGGCAAGTCCCTGACATCCGGTGGCGACATCCGCGCTATAAAGGCAAGAAACATGGACGACCTTATGGATGCGGTATCCGGCAATGGCTTTACCCGTTGGGCAGATGATGGGACGGTCGTAAGGCTTACTACGGACACCGACCTTGTTGGAATCGGGACGCGCAGCCCGGCGGCGAAGCTCCACGTCAAGACCGCTGACCCTGGTGATGACGCCATGCAGATAATAGAAAACGCCGACAGCACCAATGCTAATTCGCACGCGGTTCTTCAAATAGTAACGGCTGGGGATATTGGTGGCGATCCTTACATAAAGTTCGACGTCGGAGGTGACGCGCCCTACTTCATGGGTGTGAACAGCAAAGATGTGAACACCTTCAAGATTACCACCCAGCAATGGTGGGTTGATGGTTCGCATACTATGGACATTCTGCGGTATCTCCCCACGTCTCAAGAATGGCAGATGCGCACCAACATCGCCTCAACCGAGAGCCAGGCGCCTATCTTAAACCTGTATAACACTAAAGCCGGAGATGTCTCGTTGCGGTTTAACAAGGCCACCAACGACACAGGTTCGGGAGAGTTCTGGTTGAACCCCTGGATATTCAAGATTCCGGCCAGCACAAGCGAGCTGAAATTCTTTATCACAAGGGACGGAATGGGCAACTACTTCGGTCTCGACGAAGAGGGCAGACTATCCATTGGCTCCAACCTGCCGAACAACGCATCGGGCATTGCCAGGCTTGGGGTTGTAGGAGGAATAGACGAGAAGCAGCTCATAGTCAGGGGAAATCCGACACAGACGAGCAGTCTCGCGGAGTGGCAGAATAGCGCCGGCTCGCCGCTGGTAACGATCTCCGGAGGAGGTAATGTCGGCATCGGCACCACGGCTCCGGCATCGTCGCTGCATGTTGCGGGAGATGGAGCGATTTCATTTGCGCCTCGCTCGGCCGATCCGGCAGCTTCGTCAGGCACATGGAAACTCTATATCTTTGATAACGGACCAACGAGCGGGCTGAAGGTTGAGGGGCCTGGCGGCGCCGTCAATACCGTCAGTAACCTTACTCCCTAACCCGGCATGGCCGGAAACAAAGGTAACAGGTAACAGGTAATAGTATCTAACAACTGAAATTGCGTTCAATCTGCACGCAACATGAGTAGTCTATGCTGCGGCAAGAGACGGGATAACGACGAGTTCGCGGACCTTGAGGGCAGTCAGGATGACCATCCGACCGAAACCGGTCAGGTAGTA
>JACPPP010000271.1 GCA_016190935.1 Armatimonadota bacterium
GTATGATGGATGGCGATACGAAGAGGCTCTTACTCATATTAGGTATGATCTGATATGGAGTGCGGCAGCTCGATGCCGCTTTGTTTACCGATTGCATGTCCATTTTACACTTGAAGAACCTGGTCTGTCGTCGTAAGACAAAGCGAGGTCAATCCCTCTCACTCCACACGATGCTGTACTCAATATAAGTTAGAGCCTTCAGAGATCGCCTCCCATCATAGAGCAGTTACTTAAGGGCCGGGAGGCCCTGGATGGCCCTTGCTCGCGGGGCCGGGAGTCCCCGCGAGATCAATACTGGGAGTTCCCGCGAGTTTAGATCAGAAGATCAATATCCGCCAACCCGGGCCGGGGAGGAATCTCCCCGGCCATCAAACCTTCGTCAACTCACAACTCATTGCTCATCGCTCATCGCTCATCGCTCACGCAAAGTCGCTGCTCTTGAATATCAGCGCTGGGGACCCAGAGACACCTGCGTCTACAACCTCTCCCACGAACAACGTGTGATCGCCGGCATCGTAAGAGTGCAGAAGCTTGCAGTCGAGCCATGCAGCGCAGCCAGAGAGGATCGGCGCTCCAGTTGCCTTCGCTTCATGAGGATAGAACGCGAATTTGTCCGTGTCTCTGCCAGAGGCGCTTCCGAAGAAACGGCCTATATCTTCCTGCCCGTCCGCCAGCACACTGACCGCAAAGGCCCCTCCTTCCTTGATGAGATCGTAGGTGTACCGGGTCTTGCCGACGGATACGGCCACCAGCACCGGGTCCAATGATACCCGCATTACCCAGGTGCACGTGAGCCCGTTGATCTCCTGACCGCGCTTTGCGCTGACGACATAAACTCCGGAGTTGAAAGTGCTGAGCGCGTCTTCGATTTGGTTCATTTAATTACCTCCTAACCACCGTATCGCTCCCAGTGGAGCACAGATGACAAAGGCTTCTTCCCGGGGTTTCGCTCCTCTGCGGCGTGCCCGACTGCGACAAGGCTGACCAACCGGTAGTTGTCCGGAACGTCAAGAATCTTGTTTATGGCCGGACAGTAAGCTTTCTTGTCTCCAGCCACCCAGCAGGAACCGAGTCCGTAGGCCGTAGCTGCGTTCAGGATGTTCTGAGTAGCCGCAGAGCCATCCTCAAGGTAGTATTTGCTATTCTCACAGTAGACGGCGATGCAGACCTGGGCGTCGGCAATAAACTTGCCGTAATCCGCAACCTCTGCAATCTTTTCTCGGGTTTCCTGGTCCGTAACCACTATGAACTGCCACGGTTGAAGGTTTAGCGCTGTTGCGGCCATCCGGCCCGCGTCCACAATTTGTAGGATAACGTCACGCGGCACAGGATCTCTCGTATAAGACCTTATGCTTCGTCTGGTCCTAATGCACTGCATCGCATCCATTGGTTTGACCTCAGGTTTCGTGGGAGATAAGTTGGGAGTTCAGCCGGGACTCTAAATCCGCTGCTGCAGCGCTCGCCGCTCCAAGCGCCTCACGGTCTTTGTCGGTTATGGTTACACTAACCTGCGAGCCGCACCATGGGCACGCACACGCCTCCGGGGTTTCGTTGGAAACGTCAACCGCAATTTCCGTGCCGCATCCCTGGCACGCCTCACACCAGTCTATACGAAGTCTGAACATCTTCCTTCCACCATCCGTAAAGCTGTCAGTTATCAGCCGTCAGCTATCAGCTTCCCGGCCCCGCAGGGATCTGCGATAGGTGGCGATCTCCGTATCGCCACCTATCGCAGATCAGGATTTCCTTATCCTGCACATAAATTCAGTTTTACGCAGCGGCCTGCTGCATAAGCTCATCCGGGATGTCGAAGTTGGCGTATACGTGCTGCACGTCGTCCAGATCCTCGAGCATTTCCACAAGCCTGAGCACCTGGCTTGCCTCTTTGCCATCCTCCACCCGGACCGTGTTCTTCGGCAGCATCTCTATTTCAGCCTCGCTAAACGCAAGGTCGGCGTTTGTCAGCGCGTCCCGCACCGCGTGCAGGTCCTCAGGCTTCGTAATTACCTCTATTGTATCTTCCTCAACCCGAATATCTTCGGCGCCGGCGTCCAGGGTAGCCATCATTACCGAGTCCTCGTCCGCCGTCTCTGCCGGGACGCTCACAAGACCCTTTTGCTCGAACATCCAGGCCACGCATCCAGACTCGCCCAAGCTGCCGCCGGCTTTACCGAAGATGTTGCGGATATCGGCGACGGTCCGGTTACGGTTATCCGTCAAGCACTGCACCAGCACAGCTACGCCGGCGGGACCGTAGCCTTCGTAGGTGATCTCTTCGTAGATTGCGCCCTCGATTTCGCCCGTGCCGCGCTGGATCGCGCGCTTGATATTGTCCGCAGGCATGCTGTTCTCGCGCGCCTTCTGAACGGCCAGGCGCAGACGGATGTTGGCGTCGGGATTTCCACCACCAGACTTTGCCGCGACTATGATCTCGCGCGCAAGCTTGGTAAAAATCTTTCCGCGCTCTGCATCCTGTTTTCCCTTGCGGAGTCTTATATTATGCCACTTAGAATGACCTGACAAATGGTAGCACCCCCTCGTATTAGTATACCAGGTTGACACTGCTGAGTCAAGCTAATTTGTGTCTGATAATTGAACAAGAAGGCAGCGTGACAGGGGTTGGGTGATGGGTGATGGGGGTTGGTAAGAACATGGGTTCCGATGGCCCGGCCCGTCTCGCGCCGGGCCTAATGTGCCGCACGTCCCCGTGCGGCGGCCCAATGATCGCGCGCGAAACAGACAGAAAGATGCAATTTCATTAGGATTGATGGATTAATAGAGTATACCAGGTCATCCGTATAATCCGCGTAATCCGTGTTTTAAACACTCAATCTCAGTTGGAAATCCGAATATCCTCCTGTTTCCTCACCCGGACCAGCCTGGAGAGTTTCGAGTTCCTGGTACCAAGTCCTGATATGCCAGTGACAACGACCTTCGATCCCTCAGACGGAAGGGTCAGGCCGGGGGCCACAACCTCAACATATACTTTCGATCCGTCATCAAGCAGGAATCCATCAGGCGCCCTCTGTCCGGCCGTGCCAGCGACTCTGACCAACAGCCCGACGTTGTTCACTCCCATTCCCCCGTCCGGTCCCGGCCTGCCGGTCGAGGTTCCACCGCCAAGGGCAAAGCAGGTCATATGCACCGGCTCGACTGGTTCTACCGATGCGGGTAGGACTGAGGAAGCCACAATCTCCCGCTCTCCATCGACGGTAGTGAGCGTCCCAACCACCGCTGCGGCGCTGCCTTCCTCGATCTCATCTGCCCACGACACCGCTATTCCGCAGGATCTGTTTGACTCCTCGACGTAGAACCTCCCCGACAGTGCGGCGGTCACGGTTCGGCCCGGCAGGCTGATTTCTGCGCCGTCGGGAAGGGATTTTGCAGAAGCTATGTTCTCGGCAACGGTGGGAAGAGATATCGAGGCCTCCACCATCGCGACCGGGGTGGAGAACCCGGAATTTCGCCACGCGTCAAACAGCCTTTCGCCCCAGTTGTTGGTCCTGTTCTCCTCAAGAAGGAACTTGATGTATTCGTAAGATGCGGTCTGGTAGTAGAGGGCTATTTCCGCGCTGACAGCGCCGGTCGGGATGGCGTATCGGGTATCGTCCCAGTTCTGCCCGTCTGCATAGTTGTAAGCTATAGGTGGAGACTGAATGGCCCTAAAGCCCGCATTGGTAAACCCTGCTGGCGGTATTCGGTTATCGAAGTATACGGTGTCGTTGAGGACGAAGTGGAAAGATGGTCCGGCTGGAAGCCCAAGCGCCGCTGCGAGCGACTCCGAAAGCCCCGGCTTGATCTCGTATACCTTCCCCATGTCATGGTCGAGTACAGTCGGAACAAGCAAAGTCTCCTGTTGGCCTGGTGAAAACTGCCCAAATCCAAACGTATGGGCCACGGTGTCGCTCTTGAGACCGTAGATGCCTGACTCGGACACTAAAGCGCCGGACGCATCCCTGAACTTGACGTTTACCCATATTCTCCTGCCCTCCGGATAGCCGCTTGGGAGCTTGTGGCCGGTCAGATTCGTGACTTTCACCACCAGATCGCCTCCCTCGATGTGAGACTCAAGGAATGCCGCTCGGCGGAGTGTGTTTGCTGCGCGGGTCTTGCCGCGGGAAAGGAGCGCCGGATCGACCTCCCCTGGGAAGAATTGAGCGATTATGTCCGGAATCCAGGTGTTTCCGCCGGTCATATTGTGCAGGGGAAGATTGGAGCGCACCGGCGCATCTGCTTTATTGCACCCTTTCCCGGTGACATCCGGCATATGGCAGCCCTGGCAGGTGTGCTCTTCGCTGCCGTCGTTGAACGCGCTCATCTTCCACTCACTGAAGGTCCGTTCTATTGGGAACATGGAGTATGGATCAAAATCCGTCCGCGCCTGGCCGAAGGTATTGGAAACATAAGTCCCATCCGGCTGCCGGTCGAACACCGGGTTCGAGACGTCGTGGCAAGTTCCACACATATTGGCGGTACGGTGGAAGGCCGAATAGCGCCACTGGTGCCGCGCCGCGGGATCCGAGAACGGCCCACGTTTTGCGGAGTCGGAGTCCACAACATACATTCCGTTGGCCTCGGTCGGTGGGATGTGGCTGGAAATCTTGCTGAGGTAGATCTGATCAGCCGAATAGGTGTTTTGCGTGTAGAAAAGGTCGCCTGGGAAGGGATTGACCCCAACAGGAGACGGCTTGACCGACCTGTGGCAAAAGTCGCACATAACTCCCTCCCTGTCCTGCGCGGTAAGGGCTGAGCCGTCCGTCGGTACTGACCTCCCACCGAGCCAGCCTGCCGGAGTATGGCATCTCAGACACAAGTCTCCAACGTCCGGCGCGTCCTGGTTGGCCACGGCGAGACACGCATAGAACAGAGGATCACGCGCCGCCTGTGCCATCATACTGCCGCTCCAGTTGCTTCCGGGTTCTACTGCTTGATCGTAGTTCGAGTGACAGTTAAAACAGCGGCCCGGATCTTCCAGCGTTCCCGACTCGCCCGGCTGGCTGCCTGGAAGGAAGAAATCATCAAGAGTCGTCGGCGCCGCGGCCATCGCACCCGCAGTTACGAACAGGCAAAGTAGTAATGCAAGAAAGAATCTCATAGAAGTCACCTCGGCACACACGGAATGGGGTTGCAGAGTCAGTTTACCGCAGTTGCTGAGGCTGTAAACTTTTGTGACAAAAAGTTAAGGTGCCCTGAACGATCGCAGCCGGAGAGAGTTCGAGACTACGGAGACCGATGAAAGTGACATGGCCGCTGCGGCCCACATCGGGTTTAGCAGCAGGCCGAACGCCGGGTAGAATACCCCTGCGGCAAGCGGGATCAGCAGCACGTTGTAGATGAACGACAAGAACAGGTTTTGCCGGATCGTGCCGATGGTCCTCCTGCTCAGTGAAATGGCCGTGATAACCCCGAGCAAGTCTCCTGAGATGAGCGTTATATCCCCGGCTTCCATCGCGACGTCGGCGCCGGTGCCGATTGCGATGCCTACATCCGCCTGGGCCAGCGCAGGAGCGTCGTTTATCCCATCGCCCACCATAGCGACTATCCTGCCCTCCGCCTGCAGTCGCCGTATTTCTTCGGCCTTGTCCTGGGGAAGCACCTCCGCCAGCGCCCGGTCGATGCCGACCTGCGCCGCGACTGCATCAGCGGTCCGCTTGTTGTCTCCGGTGATCATAACGACCTCAACACCCATACTGTGAAGCCTGCGCACTGCTTCCACAGAGCCCTCCTTCAGCGTATCGGCAAGGGCCAGCACACCGGATGCGGCACCGTCAATCGCAACAAACACGGGCGTCCTTCCTTCGCTCGATAGAGAAAGCGCGGCCCCACTCAGCCCATCGAGGTTGATGTTTCTCTCTGCCATCAATTTGTTGTTGCCTATCAGCACCCGGCGGCCCTCGACTTTCGCCTCGATTCCTTCTCCGGCCAAAGCAGCAAACGATTCGATCTCAGCCGGCTGAACACCCCGACTCACAGCCCCGCGAACTATGGCCTCTCCAAGCGGATGCTCCGACCTGCGCTCGGCCGACGCCGCCAGCCTCAGGACTTCTGACTCATCCACGCCCGGCGCGGCCACTACATCAGTCAACTCAGGCTCGCCTTTTGTGAGGGTTCCGGTCTTATCCAGCACGACTGTGTCCACCTTGTGAGCTCGCTCAAGGATCTCCCCTCCCTTTATCAGCACTCCGTTTTCGGCTCCTCTGCCGGTCCCTACCATTATGGCCGTCGGCGTAGCAAGCCCGAGCGCGCAGGGGCAGGCTATGATCAGAACAGCGATGAAGTTGAGCAGAGCGAAGTTGAAAGCCGGCTCGGGGCCGAAGATCAGCCAGACCACAAACGTCAAAGCAGCTATACCTATAACGACCGGAACGAAGTAGCCGGATATAATATCCGCCAGCCGTTGGATCGGGGCTTTGGACCCCTGGGCCTGCTCGACCATCCGTATTATCTGCGCGAGTGCGGTGTCTTTCCCGACCTTCGTCGCCCGGAAGACGAAGCTCCCGGTCTTATTGATGGTTGCTCCTATGACCTCATCCCCGGGTTCTTTGTTTACCGGAATGCTCTCGCCGGTGATCATGGACTCGTCTACCGCCGATGCCCCTTCGGTCACAATGCCATCGACGGAGATTTTCTCGCCCGGCCGGACCACTACAGAATCGCCGACCCGCACCTGTTCAACCGGCACGTCGATCTCCCCGCCGTCCCGCAGGATTCGAGCGGTCCTCGGTCGCAGCCCCGCGAGCCTTCGAATCGCCTCAGACGCCCGACCTTTGGCCCGCGCCTCAAGATAACGGCCAAGAAGGATGAGGGTGATGATGACCGCGGACGTGTCGAAGTACAGTGTTGGCTGAATCCCCACCGCTGCCGTGAAGAAGCCGCTGAAGAGTATGGCCGTTACGCTGTAGATGTACGCCGCTGAGCTGCCGACCGCTATCAGAGTGTTCATGTCCGCAGTGCCGTGCCTTGCGGCGGCCCACGCCCCGCGATAGAACGGCCAACCCGCCCAGAATTGGACCGGTGTGGCAAGCGCCCATAAGAGATAAGGATTGCCGAGGAACACGGGTATGAACCCGGCAACAGGAGGAATATCTCTCAGAGAGCCGAGCGCTATAGGGATAGTCAAGGCAGCGCCGATCCAGAACCTGTGTTTCCACTCGCGCAGAGTGGCCTCCCGCTCGGCCCGCTCCCGGTCTTCGGTCACGGCCTGTTCGGGAGCTTCATATCCGAGGTCTTGTATGGCCTGCCGGAGTTCCTCCGGAGAAATCTGCCTTGGAACGTAATCGATCGTCGCCTGCTCCGTAGCCAGGTTCACAGTGGCCTTTATCACGCCGTCGAGGTCGGAGAGCTGCCGCTCTATCTTGCTCACGCAGGATGAGCAGTGCATTCCCATGATTGGGATAGTTGCCCGCTCAAATCCGGCCTCATAGCCCAGGTCTCGGACGGTTTTCACGAACTCTTTGCCGCTGGCAAGCGCGGGGTCGTAGATGACCGTCAGGGTATTCGTTGCGCAGTTAACGCTGGCTTCCTGGATTCCCGCCAGTCGAGATATCCCTCGCTCGATCTTTGCAGCGCACGAGGCGCAGCTTATGCCCGTTATTGGAAGCTCAAGAGTCTTTGTTGTCATACGCCATCAACTAGCCGGGGGTTTTAGTATCTAACAACTGAAATTGCGTTCAATCTGCACGCAACATGAGTAGTCTATGCTGCGGCAAGAGACGGGATAACGACGAGTTCGCGGACCTTGAGGGCAGTCAGGATGACCATCCGACCGAAACCGGTCAGGTAGTA
>JACPPP010000272.1 GCA_016190935.1 Armatimonadota bacterium
CACGCATCCTGAGCCATGCTGAGCCTGTCGAAGCACGAAGGATGCAGCTCAACAAACTAGAGTCTCCCTCAGACGCCGATGAAGCGATCGTTCGATCCCTTGTTTTCACCGTTTTCCACGTCTATTATGTAGTTTGCCGGGGTGAACAGATAGACGCGGTCGCCGACCTTCTCCACATAGCCATCGAGCGCATAGATGACGCCGTTCAAGAAGTCGATTATGCGCCCGCAGATTTCCGGGCTCGCGCTCTCAAGGTTGACGATCTGCTGGTGGCCCGACTTGAGTCCATCTGCAGCCTCCTGTGCGTTGTCGAGCGACTGGATACACCTCCAGACTGATATCCGGTGCATCCGGGATGGATGCAATCTCAGAGTCACCGGGTGTCGACGTCCTCCGGGATCGTCCAACATCTCGTCCATCTCTTCGTCATAGTCGCCGAGTCCGACTCTCTCCTTGAATCTGCTCCAGAGCCCCCTCGGCTGTTCCTCGTAGTCATCAAGTGGCGCGGTTCTCACGCTTGGTACCCTCCCATCTTTCTGATGTGCCGGTCCATGGTCGGGTGTTGGGCGTCCACTCCTGCCTGACTTCGGACACTATTGAGTTCTTCCTCAGCCCCTTGGGCCGAAAATTGCGGCGCCGATGCGAACCATATTCGAGCCTTCCTCTATGGCTATCTCGAAATCGTGGCTCATACCCATCGACAGCCAGTGACGCTGCTCTTCCGGCAGCTTATCCCAAAGCTCTTTCATGCGGGCAAAATACGGCCGTGCGTTCTCGGGGTCCTCCACGAACGGAGCCATCCCCATGAACCCCTGCAGCCTGGTTCCGGCCACAGATGAAACCCGCGCGGCGAAGTCCAGTGCATCCTCCGGCAACACACCGAACTTCGTGCCTTCCCCGGCCAGGTTTACCTCGATCAGGATGTCCGCAACCTTTCCGATTGCAGCAGCGCGCTTTCCGATCTCTTCCGCGAGCCTTATGCTGTCCACGCTCTGGATCGTTGTGAACATTCTGACAGCATCTTTCGCCTTATTTCGCTGCAGATGGCCTATGAAATGCCATCTTACGGCAGAGCCTATGGCCTGCCACTTCTCGGCGGCTTCCTGAACGTAGTTCTCACCGAGGTCAGTAGCTCCCGCAGAAATGGCTTCGCGGATTCTCGGAACTCCTACCGTTTTCGTCACCACGATGAGAGTAACATCCTCCGGTTTGCGTCCCGACCCCAGAGCGGCGCGCGCTATCCGCTCATGCACTGTTTCCAGGTTTTCCGATATCGTCGCCACTTCTCGTTTGCTCGCCTGCGCTTCAGTAACGCCATGAATAATCGCACGAATTGCAAACTATGTCAAGCGTTTTGACAGAGGCTTGCTTATATGCTACACTACATTTAGCGATTGCCAGGGCCGCTAGGGGTGCTCATTCTGGCTGAGAAGTCTGCTTAATGCGGGCTAACCCTTTGAACCTGAGCCGGATAATGCCGGCGTAGGAAGGCGGAAGTAAGGCATTACTGCCGCAAATCCACCTAGCGGATTTGCGGCTTTTTGTTTTTTGACGGCGAGAACCCATTTATGGAGGATTCCCTGGGCGCGAAAAATGGTGTAGCCGGTATATACGTGGTAACCGACAGCGTGATTGCCCCGGGCCGGAGCCACACGGCCATTGCGGAGGCCGCTGTCGCAGGTGGGGCGGCCTGTGTTCAGCTTCGCGAGAAGCGCCTGCCGGACTACGAACTGCTAAGCGTAGCTTTTGAGCTGCGCAAGGTGACGCAGGGATCGAGCGCGCTGTTCATCGTCAACGATAGGCCGGATATTGCGGCGCTGTGCGGAGCGGATGGAGTGCATGTGGGTCAGAGCGACGCCGGAGCGTCCGAGGCGAGAAACATCCTCGGCGCGGACGCAGTAGTTGGCGTTTCCGTTGCCAATGTTGAGGAAGCCCTGCGAGCCGAGGCGGAGGGTGCAAGCTATGTGGCTGTGGGTTCCATATTCCCGACCTCGACGAAATCGGACGCCGGAGATGCACTGAGGCTTCAGGCGATCACAGAGATAAGACGGGCTGTAAAGGTTCAACAGGTCGCCATAGGGGGAATAAACCTTAGCAATATTGCTTCGGTCGCCGCTGCAGGGGCCGACGCCGCAGCCGTCGTGTCGGCGGTTGTCTGCGCTGATGATATGGCCGAGGCCGTTCGGATGCTCGCAGCGGAGTTCGAGCGTGGACTTAAACTTGGAGGACAGGAAGTTGACACAACTTGAATCGGCGCGAGCCGGAAAACTCACGCCCGAGATGAAACTGATAGCGGAAAACGAGCGAGTCGATGCTGGCGTACTGCTGGACAGAATTGCGGCCGGACGCGTCGTTATCCCGAAGAACGTAAACCGGGACCAGCGTTCTCCTAGAGGAATAGGTGAGGGGCTGAGGGTCAAGGTGAATGCCAACATAGGCACATCCGCGGATTTTCCGGACCTGGAACCGGAGCTTGAGAAGCTTCAAGCGGCGCTGGAAACCGGTGCGGATGCGGTTATGGACCTCAGCACCGGAGGGGATATCGTCGCAATCAGAAAGGAGATCCTCGCCCGCTGTCCTGTACAGGTCGGCACCGTGCCTATCTACGAAGCCGCAGTGTCCATCATCGAAGAGAAAGGCTCGGTAGTCGATATGACCGAGGACGACCTTTTCGCCTGCATCGAACGGCAGGCGCGGGAGGGCGTCGATTTCATTACCGTGCACTGTGGGGTGACGCGGGAATCCATCTCTCGACTTCAGAAAGAGGGCCGGGTGACCGACGTTGTGAGCCGCGGAGGGGCTTTCCTGACCTGCTGGATGCTGGCAAATGAGACTGAGAATCCGCTTTATACGAGGTACGATGACCTTTTGGAGATCGCGCGGGAGCACGATGTGACGCTTTCTCTTGGTGATGGGCTCAGGCCGGGATCGATCGCTGATGCCACCGACCGGGCCCAGGTGCAGGAACTCATAATCCTGGGTGAACTGGTGCAGCGCGCAAGAGAGGCCGGTGTGCAGGCGATGGTGGAAGGGCCAGGCCACGTTCCTCTCGATCAGATTGCCGCCAACATCACGCTCCAGAAGAGGCTGTGCGACGGCGCGCCGTTCTATGTCCTCGGACCGCTCGTTACCGATGTCGCTCCGGGGTACGACCACATAACATCGGCCATAGGGGGAGCGGTCGCGGCAATGGCCGGGGCGGATTTCCTCTGCTATGTGACGCCGACAGAGCACCTTGGGCTGCCGACTACTGCCGACGTACGAGAGGGTGTCATAGCTGCAAGGATAGCCGGACATGCGGCCGATATCGTCAAGGGCGTTCCGGGGGCCGCCGAGTGGGACAGAGAGATGTCACAGGCCAGAAAAGCTCTCGACTGGAAGCGGCAGATGGAGCTTGCCATCGATCCGGTCAAGGCCAGAGTACTGCGCGAAAAGCGCACAACCACCTCAGAAGAAGCCTGCTCCATGTGCAGTTCCTACTGCGCAATGAAGGTCGTGGAAGAATACCTCGACTCGAGGAAGAACGCGAAACAAGGTATCTTATAGTCGCAAATCGCGGGTAGGGAACAGGAAGGGGAAATGCGAAATGAAAAATGCAAAGTGCAAAATGCAAAATAAGCATCTCCGGCGACCGGAAGGATTCTGTTTCGGATACAGACTTGTGG
>JACPPP010000273.1 GCA_016190935.1 Armatimonadota bacterium
CTTCTACATACTCGTATGGCAGCAATCCATCTAAGCGCATCTGTTCACCTCTCTGGTGATTACTACTTCGACACTTGCTGCCCTTTTTCCCCCTTAAAATGCCTGGCTAACAAAAATTTGGTGGAGGATCCGGGTATAACGCCATTTTGTACCATTAGTCGCTCCCATTCACCTATGTCCGATACTCTAATCCAACCTCCGGAGCCGCCTGTTTCTGGATCAATTTGGATAACCTCGCCACGACTGATGAACATTGTAAACTCGTCGTCGTACTCGACGAGGCGGCATAGGGTCACAGGCCCCTCGCGGAGACGTGACAATAGAATCCCGTAAGGTTCTCCAAAGCCGGGGATCGGGTGGCGCGCGAGCTTGGGACAGCAGCCACCGGCGCAAAGGCTGGGCGGAGCATTCCCGCAATGCCAGGCCAGAAAGACATTGGGTTCGCTCGGATGAAGGTCGGTCCAGTCAATGATATGTGGTGGAATCCGGCCTTTGGAGGCAAGATATGCGGCCAGCATGGTGGAAGCGCCGTAGACATCGACCTCGCAGGCGCAGGGAAACCCCCTGTCCGTCAAGCGGGCAAGAGCCGAGCACACTGAGATACCTAATCGATGCTGCACTCTGAGCCAGCAGTTGATCGCTACTGCCTGTAGTCGTTTCTCTTCAAAGAGTTGCATTAGAGCCAGTTCGTAGCGAGCGATCATATTCATGGCATCGGTGGGAACGTCGGTGGCATCGATCTGAGACCTGGTTTCTTCCTCTATCCTGTGTACCTCTACATCGTTGGGTAATATGGCTTCGACTCGGCTGAAGAAATCGTCGAGGTCGATGGGGACGATCTCCTGATTGAACTTCTTTTGAAGCGATGCCTCGTTCCACCAGACAGACTCAAACTCCTCTGGCCGAGTTCCGATCTGCCCGATTCGTGCGCCACGGAAGCCATCTATAGCAATGCATGCGCGCACAAACCGCTCGATCCATTGGCCGAACACAGGGTCTTCCGGGAAACAGGTCGGTATGTGCTCGAAACGAATGCCGCGCCGCTTCAGGGCAGAGGTCATCATGAACTGTCCGCACCAGGAGTCAGATGCTCGCCTGTCCTCCCGTAAGTCATCGGCTCCCCTGGTGGCGAAGTGCAGCACCGGTGTGTTCTGGGGTAGGTGTGCGACTATACCGCCGACAGCAGAGGTCTCGTGCCCGAAAGTCATACCTCCCAAAACCACTCCCGCAACTCGCTTCTCTCGAAACAAGCGCAGGCATGCCCTGGCATCCTCGTGGTCCTGGACCAGGCCGAGCTTTGTCGTTTCCTCATCAGGGGTTACCAATTCCATCCCCTCGATCCGGCGCATCTGTTCGATGCACCGACCGCGCATCCGCACCGCCCACTCCTGCGAAAACCCGACACGGTGAGAGGGTATGAACCCAATTCTTGCTGTCAGCATGAGCTATGGTTCCTTAATCTCAGTCATGGCCATCTCAACGGCCTCCATCGGCGTGCCGGCGAACTTGTACCGGCTGTCGATGACCAATGAGTTCTTCAGCCATAGTTGACGGATAACCTCGAATCCCGCATCAAGCTCCACATAATTGGTCGTGTGCCCATCCATCTTGAGACCTGTCCTGTCACCCTGTTTGAGTTTACGACGCAATTCTGCAATGTAAAGCTCCACGCGAGGCCTGTGATAGAAGACGAGCGCCTCGTATACTTCCGCAGCCAGGTAGTCCGTCCTCTCGCTGGTATTCCAGGAGATGCAGGCATTACGCATCAACTCGGGAGTTGGCTTAATGCCCTTGGCGGGTGCGGCGAGTATCTTGTCTATTGTCGTCTTCATCGAGTAGTCCGGTCGAGTCGAAAGCAGAGCTTCGATAGCGTCGAGGGCAGCCAGAGCATTCCGGGCGCTGCTCTCGAACACCTCCGCATTTCCCTGCTTGAACGCAAGGAACAAGCGCAGCAAGTGGTAGTTGCAGACTTTGGCAAGATAAGCGTCGGTTATCTCAACGAGGTAGTTCTCGTATAGGATATTGACCTGCTGGCGCTGTCGTTCCCGGAGAGCGGCCCGAATCGAATCTTTCAGCAGCGGAATCTCTCGCTTGTGGTCCTCAATGCGTTTGCCCGCTTCTTCCTCACGGCCCTCGAAGAGGGGAGCAAGTCGGAGACACTGGTGGTAGTACTGGTTCTGGTGTACTGTGGCAACATCATTTTCGGTGAAGAACCCGCTGCCCGTATACATCGCTTCCACAAGTTTGCTAACGCTTTCCAGCATATTCGCCTCGGATTCTTTGCTGTAACGACGGAGGGTGTACTCACGTAGGAAACTATCCAGGGTAATATTCGAAGGATTCCAAGCCAGTCTCATGGCGAGATCGAAATAAAGTATATTGGCGCCCGCGATCTCCGGGGTCAGCAGTATACCCTTGCAGCGCAAGCCTTTTGGGTCTTTGATTATCTCTTGGATCCGCTGAATGAGACCTGCCGGGTCGCCGTGCAGTTCGTCGTCTCCCCCCAATGAGTGGAGTATGCCGAAGAGCCAGTTCTTACCGTAGAAGAAATCATACTTGTGGTGAATGTCAATGCTCTCCGCGCCGTTTTCCGTTATAAGAAGTTCGGTGGGGCAACTGTCCAGATAGGCCTTCAAGTTCTCCTGAGTCCACAGCGCTTCATTGCTAAGACAGTCCCAGGTATCCGTCATCCATATCGCTTCTGGATCGACCGTCTTGATCACTCGCAAGAACTCCGCCGTCGCACGAATCCTGACGTCGAGCGGAGCTTCATCAGGCTTCAGTTCCCCATAAGGCGCGCAGAGGTAGAAGTGGTCTGTTCCATAGTCGGCAATGGCGGACTCCAGGCGCTGCTTCGTGTAAAGCGCCGCAAGTGGGTCATCCGGGTGAAGACCTCTCAGTCCATAGACCTCTGACTGGATGAACTTGTGATCTTTGTTCTCCTTTACGAAATCATCCGGCACCTGTCCGTAGTCCAGGCTGTAGCCGATCTTGAGACCTCGAGCCCGAGCATAATCGAAAATCTCCTTCCATTGGCTATGAAACACATCTCGCTTTTTCAGGTCCTGTTTGTAAAGCGCCAGGGGCCAGGCATACATGAAGTTCATTTTTCTCTTCAGTCGCCAATCGATGTTGCGCTTCCATTCCGGCAGAGTCCAGTAGTTCGCTCGGTATTTCATCAATCCGGCATGAAAGTAGGTGTTCCTCCCTCTTATCTCAAAGTAAGGGCTTTCTGTCCTGTTTATCCCGCCGAACGGCACTTCAGCCATCTTCGGGACCCGCTCTCCATCCTCGAAGAAGCCGACGTTACACTCATTCTCAAGATAGTCGTAGACAGCATAGAGTGTTCCGCGGCCGTTGCCGCCTGGAAGCATCCCTTTGCCGTCCCCGCCGAAGAAGATCAGATAGGTTTTCTTGCCGTCTTTGACGCTTTTCAGGCCGAAGCCATCACTTCGAGGT
Organism: Armatimonadota bacterium; assembly: GCA_016190935.1. Taxonomy (GTDB): domain Bacteria; phylum Armatimonadota; class UBA5829; order UBA5829; family DTLH01; genus JACPPP01. Next base: position 3,460 of record JACPPP010000273.1, read on the forward strand.
GAAGTGAGTTTAAGAAGCCTCCGGTCAGTAAGTCTCTTTGTGATCTTGTTGTGGGTGCTGTCTCCGATGAGCGCAATGTTCCGCGAGCCTGTGGAGATTGGCTCCTTGTCGCTCACGGCCTTCACTTGACGGCCCGTAATCTGAGTAAGATACTTCGCCAACTCCTCCGCTGCGTGGCGGTAGACCTTTTCGTGGCCGTGTCCGTAGACGATAACGTCAGGCGACGCCTGTGTATTTCCACCTCCGGCGCCAATCGGCGCCGAAGCAGGCACCTCCTCCTGCGATATTGATGGAGCCGTCTTCAGAGATTCGAGTGAGCAAACCTCGTTCGACGTCCTGCTCAGAGCACATTCGGGCCGGGACGCTATTTTGGAGACTCGCGCGCAAATCCCCTAGATTGTGCGCAAGCTTCAGGTGCGGCCGCATGGAATCCGCAAGCTTCGACCAGACTGCGCGGTCGTAAAAATGCTGGCCGGAGAGCTCGAGATACCTCACCTTATAATAATATGCTTCCTCAAGCTGCGCGAGCGCGCCCGCAACCCAGTCCTTCTGTCCTGTGTGTACAAATCCAGAGCTGAGCGGCCCGGGGTTGAGCTGGACGGCCATGTTTCGTGCGCCCAGCAGTTCAAAGGCTGCAACCTCTCCGACACGAGTGTAATGGCTGATGATTACATCGGGATACTTGCTCATCAGCCAGAAGTGGAACTCGCTCGGGAAGCACCAGAAACCGCTGATCGAGTCCACCATAACAAGCACTTTGGGATTGACCTGTCGCACGGCATCGAGATAGTTCCCGACCACATAAGCCAGATCGGGATTGTTGGCATACGCGCCGAGCGGCTCCAGGCTGAGCTTCACGATATCCGGCGTCCGGCTGCCGAGCTTTGGATCGAGGAAGCTCTTTGCCCATCGGATGCATGTGGCCTTGTGCTTGGCCCTGTCTATCCGCTCGACAGGTTCCTGTGGGATTTGCAAATCCCAGGGTTCGACCATGGCCATCAAACCCTTAGAGTGAGCATACTCAACCGCGTCGCCCAGGAGATCTCCGTAGCGTGGATTGATCCCGTCCGGCGTAAACAGCCGCCCACCCTCTGGCTCGTGGTCGTCGCCAAGATCGATAGCGTTAAAGCAGCCGAGCGAGACAGCCTCATCAATCCAATGCTTGATCCGACCCAATTCCCAGACCCGGTTCAGGCCGGGTGTCTCCTGTGCAACTGTGCCGGTCGATAGACCCTCCGGCGCCCCTTCCGTGAAATCGGCCCAGATTTGGAAAGCGCTGAGCAGGATGTGCCGGGACGGCTCACTTTCCCTGAGCCGAACCGCCGCCCGGTACTGCCGGGGTTCTCCCGTCTCGAGCAGAGCCGCATAAAGGATCGTAGAGAACTGATCACCGGAAATGGCGTCGCTTACCCGAACATAAAATGTGCTTGAACCACTTATATAGCGTGATACATCGAAGAACCAAACTTGGAGGTTGTCCCCCTGCGGCCCGATAAGACGGCGCGGAACGGATTTGTCCACGCCTTTATACTTGTAAAGCTCTTTGAACGTTCGTCCATCTATGGAAACCTGCAGGTGAACCTGTCCTTCCATCATCATAAAAAGATAAGCCTTCTTCACTCCCTGGGACAGGTCAAACCTGTAGGTGATGCGGCCTTCATCCTTACAGAACCTGCGGACCATGTGCTTCTCTGTATAGGTGCTGTCCTCAAGAATGCACGCCCGCTCCTGAGGAGACGGGATGACGAAATATACGCTGTCGTAACTGCCCTTAGATGCGGCTGCAGCCGACGAATTGGCCGACACCAGCAGAATAAGGGCAAGCATTCCAAGTATTACAATGAAATTTCCCGATAGGTTCGAGAACGACAGGAAGCATCGCATCATTCTAACACTCCTTTTGCGATTGGTTGTTTTGCCAGGCCAATGTGAGCCGGGTTCCTCCGCGACGCATACGCAACCCCGGAATAGTCAACCGGCCGCTATCGTCCGTGGTTGATTCTCCACACTGTAAAGTCTGATCTCCCGTGAAGTCTTTGGTCGTGTAGGCAACTTCGATGCCCATCGGCAGATTCTGCCGGAGTGGAACGGCGAAGTCAACAGTGATTTCCTCAGCGAGCGCCGTCGCCTTGAGAAGAAAAACGGCCTGATGATCTTTCTCCTCGCGCTCAACCCATCCATACTCCGCTGTGATCGATTCAAGGCCAATTGTGCCGTCTTTGAGGCTCTGGCAATCGTCGTAATAGCGATAGCCGTCTACAAGGGCAAGAAGCTCTCTCGATCTTTGCCGGACTTCTTCCGGGCTTTTCGACTCTCGAATTGACTCGAATTTCTCCAGCGATGCGTTGAGCACATCGATTCCAAGCAGGAAGACCGCATCCAGGTCGGCGCGAGTGTCCGATGGATTGAGCAGCGAAGGTCCGCCGTAAAAGAATGGATGGTCCGATCCAGTCACCTGATGCACCTCTGGATAGAGGCGGTGACAATCCTCGGATAGCTGAATACACATATTTCGCCAGCGCTCTTGCTGGCCATTGAGATAAGAGGCCATTTCTTTAGCGGTAGTACGGCATGCGGCTTCGTCACTCTTGACAAGCTCCTGCGCAGTTTCAGCTATCTTCCGTAACAACCGGTGTACCTCGAACCGGGAGGCGGCGTTTCGGTGGAACATATGCAGGATCTGCCATCGCCAACTTTCACGAACGGAGGTGGGGAGATTCTTCTCAGCCTCCAGAAGCAAAGGAGCCGAACTGTCCAGTTCTCCCACCTCCAGTGCCAGCATGGCCGCGATCATTGGTTTATTGGTGCGGCAGCCCAGGTAATCCGTAAGCGCCACATTCAGAGTATCCTCGATGCCCAGATCGGGGTTCCACGCCAGGGCCAGGAGCATCAGCTTGTTCAAATGATCTCCAACGCCTTCAGTGTAGCCCAGAGAACCGTATGCGCCGGGGAAGGAATCGTAATAGTGCTTGATCTGCCGAGGCATGGGATAAAGGCCATATCGCCCCCAACCACCTCGCATGGTAATATCGTTCCAGAGGACGACGCGTTTCTCGCAGATGAGTTGCTCGCGGCAGGCCAGGGAAGGCAGCGCGGTATATGAGATAAACCCGAGGTCCGTATGGTTTGCGGAGAGGTTGAAGTTTACTGGTGCGCCGACATAGGTGACATCCGGCATACCAAGGAAGAGAGGAACAACTTCCTCCTCCTGCTCATCGGCGGTCAGGTACCAAAGGTTCAGCATCAGTTCCGTGTCTGGATGGAATCTGCGCGCTACCTCCAGCGTGGCCAGACCGGCCTCCGAGTACGGTATATGGTATGGCCTGCACTTCTCACAACCACAGCCGCCGACATCTTTCGGGTAGACATGGAGGATGTCAATTGGAGGTAGTGCGGCGAACATCGCTTCCCTTGTCTCCAGAATCTTCTTCCTGCCCTCTGGGTGGGATGGGCAGAAAGCAGGGTAGTCTCCAAGCCCGAATATTTCTTTTGCTCGAAGCTCGGGGTGCTCTTCCCAGAGTTCCTTCGGCACCGTGTTCACCGGCCACCAGTAGATTATCTTTAAGTCTAGTTCGCGACAGATATTTATCACTTCCGCCGCGATAGACTGTCTCTGACGGCTCTCGGGGTCTTTCTTGAGATACCATCCCGGATCGTCCAGCCAGAAAGTGAGACAGATGGCGTTCATACCGGAGAGCATAAGCTCTATAAGATAGCTGCGCAGTTTGTCGAACTCGCCGTTGTAGCACCAGACGGTGTAGTCATCGTAGCCCTTCGCGTAAGCAGCCCAGAAAATACCTCTAATTGTCTGCGCAGGCTTATCATGTATATCCAACGACAGGCTGTCCGGTCCTTTGGATGCGGTGTTCATTTCACGTATCAGGCGGCCGGCGCCGTAAAGCGCGCCCTTTGGACCGCCGCCCGCGATCAGCACGGACGGCCGGCCACGGAACTGCATAGTCCTTATGTGGAATTCCTCCTCGTCAAGGCTGGTGTTGGTCTTCTCCGGCAGTGAGCGCAGCGATTCGGCGACCAGAGAGTTGCTGGCCGGCGTGCCGAGGAGGACGAGGTGGTCCACTCCATTGCCTATTTCGGGTGAAGTAACTACCTGGGTCTCTCCCCATCGAAGGGCAGCCAGTTGCTCTGCGGCGATTCGCTCCAGGTGGGAAGCGTTCTCTCCTAATGCTATGACCATATAAGTCTTTCCTTTTAGCCTTCGTTGGGGAGGGATTTGATGGGGATTGATAAATTAATCGGGTATATTGCAATGAGTGTATCATGCTGAAACACGAAGGCCACGTAGAAGCACGAAGTCCACGAAAGGTGGCATAAGTAAGATAAAGGCTTGATTCTCTAAGTCTCCACCTTGCCAGACTTTCGTGTCTTTCGCGCTTCTTCGTGTATTTCGTGTTTCAAGATGCCACAACATACTTACCC
>JACPPP010000297.1 GCA_016190935.1 Armatimonadota bacterium
ACTTCTTGTAGAACATTTCTCATGCTCCTTTCGGTTGTGATAGATATTCGTACCAAAGCAATTACAGGCACGGCCAGGGTTCCGCCGTGTCACGTACTACATCATAAGCACCAACTCCTTCACATCCGCACCAGCCAACTGGAGTGTAGCATGAGCCTGGCCGCTTGTCAAGAGGAATTTTGCCCTTTATGAGTTTGTGACGAAAATTTAAGGAAAGGAGGTCGTGATGATGAGGGTGACTTGGGGGACGTAAACATCCCGGGAAACTACGGCCGGGTCATGGATGACCTGTAGATCGGGTTGATGCGCAACTCAATGATTTGACAGCCCTACCGCACGTCTGGGATAATCTTATACGAAAGCGCCCGGGAGGGACGCGGGTGTGCGCGCAATTTGACAAAGGAGCAGCACAGTTGTCGATTCAGATGGCAGACCTGAGGGCACAGCACCGCGAGATCGACGAGGAAATCCAGGCTGCGGTGGATGGTGTCTTTGAGAGGTGCCAGTTCATTCTGGGAGAAAATGTTGTCGCGCTTGAGCATGAGATTGCTAGGCTCTGCGGAGCCAAGTATGGCGTTGCAGTGGCTTCAGGAACCGATGCCATCACTATAGCGCTTGTAGCTGTCGGAGTCGGACCGGGCGATGAAGTTGTTACGACACCGTTTACTTTTGTTGCCACGACGGAGTCGGTGGTGATCGCAGGCGCGCGTCCGGTATACGCCGACATCGACCCCGAGACTTTCAATATTGATCCGACTGCGATTCATAGGGCGGTCACTCCGAAGACTAGAGCGATCCTGCCGGTGCATCTCTACGGCCAGTGCGCCAACACAGAGGCTATCATGGCGATAGCCGCCGAGCGTGGTGTCCCGGTCGTCTTCGATGGCGCGCAGGCGATAGGGGCCGTGCGCAATGGGCGAAAAATAGGAGAAATCGGCGACGCGGTTACTCTAAGCTTCTTTCCCACAAAGAACCTCGGAGGCTGTGGTGACGGCGGTATGATACTTACAAATGACGAAGCTATTGCCGCTGCAGCAAAATCTCTACGGTTTCACGGAATGTCGGAGTCGTATACGTACGGCAGGGTCGGCTTTTGCAGCAGGCTGGATGAGCTGCAGGCGGCCATACTGCGTGTAAAGCTCTCGAAGCTCGATATCTGGAACGAGCGAAGACGGCGGAATGCAGCCCTCTATAACGAAGCGCTCTCAGGAGGTCCGGTGCATTCGCCCGTCGAGGATCCCGGAAATCATCACATATATCATCAGTATACTGTCCGGACTCCCAACCGGGAGACGGTCCGCGCAGCGCTGAAGGATGCCGGGGTCGGATCGGCGGTTTATTATCCTGCTCCGCTGCACGTTCAGGAAGCTTACGCGTTTCTGGGGTATAAGGAGGGGGATTTCCCCGAGGCTGAGCGCGCCTCGCGGGAGGTGCTGTCGATCCCGGTGCATCCCCAGATCTCAGACGATCAAGTAAAGAGGGTCGCCGAAGCGCTTGCTGGAGCCAAGAAGATCGTTTAATCCGCGTTAACCGCGAAAGGAGGATCAGCTAAGTTCTGAACTCTTATGAAAGCAATGATACTTGCCGCGGGGGTGGGATCGAGACTCGACCCGCTCACCCGCCATATTCCAAAGCCTATGGTGCCTATCGTCAACAGGCCCGTTATGGAGCACATAGTTGAACTCCTGGCAAGGCACGGAATTAAGAACATAATGGTCAACCTGCACTACCTTGGTGACCAAATAGAAGAGTACTTCGGAAACGGCAGCAAGTGGGGGGCAAAGATCCATTACTGCAAAGAAGACAGGCTTTGGGGGGATGCCGGGAGCGTAAAACGATGCGAGGATTTCTTCGACGACACGTTTATTGTTGTTGGCGGGGATGACCTCGCCGACATCGACATTACTCGCATCGTGCGGCTGCACAAGGAGAAAAAAGCGATCGCTACTATTGCTCTGTCGCTGGTTGACGACCCCTCTGAGTATGGTATTGCCCTTCTTAACGACCGGGGCAGGATCACGAGGTTCCTTGAAAAACCGCGAGGCGAGGTGATTTTCAGCAATGCCGCAAACACCGGAGTGTATGTGTTCGATCCGAGGGTGCTAGAACTGATCCCGCGCGGCGTGCCGTATGGGTTCGGGAACAATGTATTTCCGATGCTCCTGGAGCAGCGCACGAGGTTTTACGGCTACCTTACCTCGAGCTACTGGCGGGACGTAGGGAACCTCAAGCAGTATCAGCAGACGCACTACGATGTGCTGGACGGACGTGTTGCTATTAAGATCCCTCATCCGGAGGTTCGTAAGTATGTCTGGATAGGAGAGGACGCGGAGATAGACCCCAGCGCTGAGATAGGCTATCCAGTCGTCATAGGCAAGAACTGCCGTATTGAGAAGGGGGCGCGGCTGCTGGAATACTCCGTGCTTGCGGACAACTGCATTCTGGAACAAGGCGCGACAGTGAAGCAGAGCATACTGTGGCCTGAAGCCTGCGTTATGAGGGATACTATGCTCGAGCGCTGCGTGGTAGGCAGGGGGTGCAGGGTCAAGTCGAACGCTGCCGTTTTTGATGGAGTCATCGTTGAGCCGGGCAGGAAATGATTCAGGGTAGATTATACCAATTGCGCTGGATTAGATCCTCATGCTTTTAACGAAGAAAGCTAGAAAGGAAAAAAGTTAGAAAAAGAGGGATAATATCTATTCTC
>JACPPP010000284.1 GCA_016190935.1 Armatimonadota bacterium
ACCGACAGGGCTACTTCACGACCAATCCGGACCACCGTCCGCCCAAACACCAGAAGCATCTGGAGTGGACGCCCGAGCGGATCGCATCCTGGGCGGTGACCAAGGGACCAAAAACCGGCGAACTGGTGCGAAGAATAATCGAGAGCCGCCGCCACCTCGAGCAAGCCTATCGGTCCTGCCTGGGCATCATCAGGCTTGCCGACAAGTTCACCTCGGAAAGGGTCGAGGCGGCCTCGGCGAGGGCACTCAGGTGCAATGCCATCTCATATACGTCCGTCAAATCGATCCTCGATAACCCGACCGCCGCGTCGCTGTCGTTCGAGGAGAGGATTGCGCTCGCGGTAGACAGGCAATGGGACCTCAAGGAAAACCGGGCGCTTGCAAGAAGACTTCATATCGCCAGGCTCAAGCAGCAGGCGGCTGTCGAGGACATCGACTTCCGCGAGAGGCGATGTCTCGACAAGGGCGTCATTCTCTCGATCTGCGAGTGCAACTTCGTCGGAAGCCACTCGAATATCATAATTAACGGGCCAACCGGTTTGGGAAAGACCTACATCGCCTGCGCCATCGGTAACCGGGTGTGCAGACGAGGGTTCTTGGTCCGCTACTTCGGCTGTGGAACACTCCTTTCGGCGGCGGGAAGCGCGCGAGGCGATGGCAGCTATCCAGCGTTCCTCACGAGGCTGGAGCGGACGGACCTATTGATCATAGACGACTGGGGGATGTATCCATTGGACGCAGAGGCAGCCAGAGACATCTTCGAGATACTCGAAGACCGCGCCCATCGCGGCTCCACACTGATCGTCAGTCAGATCCCGATCGAGAACTGGTACGACATCATCGCCGTCCCGACCATCGCCGATGCGATTCTCGACCGGCTGGTCCACAACGCCTACCGGATTGCCCTGACGGGGGAATCCATGAGGAGAAAACTATCGCCATTGACCGAGACTAACGACTAAGCCAATATATATCCGGCCAGCGTCGCTTCGCTCCGATTACGTGATCGCTTAAAGGTGAAATGAGTGATCGCTCTGGAGTGAAACGGGTGATCACATAAAAGTGAAATGACTGATCGAATTTACTGAAATCGGCAGTTCACTCCCAGGTTGTTCGCCAGCTTCTTTAGCTTCCTGTTGCCGATCTCGTCATATTCGTAGTCGTAGAGATAGATCGTCTGGTTAGCAGAATCCTTCCTTTCCTCTTTCCTCAGCCTGTGAGACCTATCATAGTCGTAGGTAGTATAGTCTCCGCTCTCCTCCGTGATCTGCGTCCTGTTGCCTACATAGTCATATAGATAGTCAAAAGACGAGATCACACTGCCGTCGCTGCGGAAGTTCTCCAGTCTGCGTAACCATAGTCTCTTCTTTGAGTAGTAGTCCTGTGGATAGCCGGTGGAATCGTGGTCGTAAGTGTAGTTAGTGCGCAGGCAGGGATGGTATGGATATGTTCCTGTCCTTGTATCGTAGTATACCGTGCTCAGCAGCCCGTAAGCTCCATAGTCATAGCGAGATACGGGACCCGCGCCCGTTCCAGGAGGTCCATCGGGGCTGGTCAGATACTCCAAATCTCCTCCCGGCGCTGTATTCTCATAGAAGTATCTCCCCTGGATCGCGCCGCCTGTGCCGTTGCCGTCGTACTTATATTTGAGCCAACCGGGTTTGCTTCCGGTGGGGTGGGTTTCTTGGATCAGCCTGTTGCGCTCATCGTAGCTATAACTGATTGTCTTCTCGACATTATCCCTCTTCCACTTTGTCCATTTGAGCGCCCCCACCTCGTCGTAGCAGTAGTCTATCGTTACAGCAGTGTCAGACGTGCTGCTGTCACGCTGGGCATAACGCTTTTCCTGCTTCACGCGCCCGAGATTATCATATCGGTACTCTACTGCCTTCACTGAATCCGTCGCACCGTTTTCGTCCTTAACGCTCATTACGTTGCCGTTAGCATCGAACCAGGTTTTCGAGTAGGTATTGTCAGGATTCGTGGTCTTATACAGACGGTTGACAGCATCATAATAGTACTTAGTGCCCGTCGACAAATAAAGGTATCATATTTCCTGCTGATGCATCACCCGTTCTTGTGCCGGTAATCGGTTGACGGCGGCGGAACTATCGGGATTCAGATGAGCTGGTTTCATGCGGCCACTATACGCAACATCTGCAAATTGATACCTTTATTTGCGTACGGCTACTAACGAACTTGTTGAAGCTCCTTCCCCCGGCAAAGTAGTCTCCGGAACTCCTGATCTTTCTTGCTTGGTATATGCCAAATGCCCCTATGCCGACCAGGTAGACCAGTACAACTGTGATGTCTATGGGTGTTAGATTCACTTCTCCTCCTCTTCAAGTAGAGGCCCGAGGTCGGAGGTCCGAACCGCGGACGCGCGTGGCGCCCAGACTAATTGGTAAGGGTAAACCCCCGGCTCTGCCGGGGAGACTCCCGAAGTTTGACATATGCTGGAGTCGTCCATCATGCTTTATTTCAGGAACCGCTCGAAGTTTCTGAAAGGAGCAATGAATGGACGACTATCAGAGTCTA
>JACPPP010000025.1 GCA_016190935.1 Armatimonadota bacterium
CCGCCTCCAGTCTGGCTATCTCTGCCAGCAACTCTTCCCTTGTCAGAGCATCCACTCCACTCATACCTACTACTTAGACATCCACCCCAAAAGTACCTTTGTCTAAACTGTGATATTACTTGGAAATCTTCGTCGCACCTTCCCCCGCCGCCTATACTCATTAAGTCTGAACTATTACACTAGTAGCCTTGCTGTCGCCGTTTGATGTAGAATACCTGTATGATGGAAAGACGCGAGACGGACCTAATGCAACAGGGTCGGCAGTTGCTTAGAAACGACGTAAGGAAGGAATGGGCGAACTGCAAGCACAAGACCGATCAGGTGAGGGGCGTGCCCCGTCCGCCCGGTCAAAAGCCGCACCCGCAGGATGCGAAGCTGATCGATCTTGTGCCGGCGGAAGAGTTGACTATGGGCAACGCTCCTGTGAGAGAAACAATTGCGCGCCGGCGGAGCAGGAGGATATTCACAGAGGAAGCCCTGACCCTTGGCGAGCTTTCGTATCTGCTATGGGCCACGCAAGGTGTGATAAAAGTTGTTGAACGCCGGGATGGCCCGATTACTTTTCGGACATCCCCCTCCGGCGGCGCGAGACATCCATTCGAGACCTATCTGTTCATTACGCGTGTTGCTGGTATCGGCCCGGGACTCTACAGGTATCTTTCGACCGAGCACAAGCTGTTGTTCTTGTATGCCGATGATGCGCTTTCAGGCAGGCTCGTTTATGCATGCTGCGACCAGGAGTTCGTAACCCAGGGGGTGGTTCTCTTCATCTGGACCGCGATCCCATACCGTACCGAGTGGCGCTACAGTGTGCTCTCCCACAAGACCATCCTGCTCGATGCTGGTCATCTGTGCCAGAATCTCTACATTGCGAGCGAATCGATAGGCGCTGGTACATGTGCCATAGGAGCATATTTTCAGGAGGAGATGGACGAGATACTGGGCGTGGATGGAGAGGAAGAATTTACGATCTACGCCGCGCCGGTGGGGAAGGTGGATTAAAGTCAGTGGAAGTAGAGATACGCCACATGACAATCGAAGATTATGATGAGATCGTTGCGCTGTGGCAGGGCGTGGAGGGCATTGGACTGGATGAGTGCGACTCGCGCGAAAACTTTGAGAAGTATCTGGAGCGGAACCCGGCAGCGCCTAAGCCCCGATTCCCTTTCATCGATCGCGCGCGAAACAGAAAGATGCGATTTGAAATCGCAGCGATCTTCAAGAAGTTCAGCTTGCGCTGGCGGGCACATAGTGGTATAATACGCTGTCAACCTCCACAAAAGGAGCGTTGATACACAACCAGGTATACTGCGCAGGCGCCAGCTTGCGCGATTACCATCCCTGCTCCGGGTGAACCGGAGCCGAATTAGCCCGAAGGGAGGTGACAAGCATAGCTATAACCAGAGTTTACGAGACGCTCTACATCGTCGATCCGAACCTCACGGACGAACAGGTCCAGGCCATCATGGATAAGTACCGACAGTTGGTGGAACAGACGGGTGGTGAGGTATCGTCCGTCGAGAAGTGGGACAAGCGGCGATTGGCATACGAAGTGGCCGAGCGGCGTGAAGGCATCTACGTTCTAATGTATTTCAGCGGGGAAGCCAAGGTTGCGTGGGAACTTGACCGCGTAATGCGGATCAGCGAGGACGTAATGCGGCATCTGATTGTGCTGGAAGAGGCAGGTCAGGCCGCTGCAGCCAAGGGGCGGGTATCTAAGCCCGAGGCCACCAAGCCGGAAGAGGCCCCCAAGCCTGCTGCTGAGGAAGCAGAGGTGGAGAAACAAGCTGAGGCGCCTGCGGAGGCCGAGGCGGAAGCCATCGAAGCGGCTGAGACTTTTGAGTTGGCCGAAGCAGTCGAGACTGCCGAACTGGCTGAAGCGGCTGAACCGGCCGAGACTGTCCCCGCCGAAGCGTCCGAAGAGCAGGCCGAAGAGTCAATCAAAGAAGAAGAAAAGGCCGAGTAGCGATGGTATCGCCTTGGCATGTTCCTATTTTTCGGTTACTGGCCAAACCGCAGTAACCACTTGTGTGAGTGATTCGAATCGGTAATATATGGAGGATTAGATTATGTTGAATCAAGTGGTTTTGATAGGAAGAATCGGTAGGGACCCGGAGTTGAGATATACTCCAAGTGGGATTGCTGTTGCGAGCTTCAGTCTGGCGGTGAACCGTCGTTTCAAATCCCAGTCTGGGGAGGAAGAAACGGATTGGTTCAACATCGTAGCATGGAAGCAGAATGCGGAGTTCGCCGCTAATTATCTTACTAAGGGGCGACTCATTGCCGTCCAGGGTAGACTGCAATCCCGAAACTGGGTCGCGCAGGATGGGACGAAGCGGAACACCGTGGAAGTCGTGGCAGACAGGTTGACCGGCCTCGATAAGCCGAAGGACCAGGTGGCCGCTCCCGTAGGCGCTGGCGAGGCGGAAGGCTTCGAAGCCGGAGCGGCTGTTGAAGAAAGTGATGCGGACTATGATCCGTTTGCTGAAGAATAAAACGGAGGATTATATATGCGCCAACCCAAAAAGCCCGGCAGGTTTAGAAGGCCGCGCCGTAAGGTGTGTGGGTTCTGTGTGGACAAAGTGACGTTCATAGATTACAAGAATGTATCCAAGCTGCGGAGGTACGTTTCCGACCGGGGCAAGATCCTGCCTCGCAGGACGACCGGAAACTGCGCTTCCCACCAGCGTTCGATGACCCGCGCCATCAAGCGCGCTCGCGAAATCGCACTTCTGCCGTTTACAGCCGAGTGATTTTGATTTCGGATTTTGGATTTTGGATTTTGGATTGGAGGAGACCTTTTGGGACCGGACGGATGTCCTGGGGACGTGCGCCGGGGAGGAATCTCCCCGGCGATCAAGTTGCTCGCTGCTCGCCGCTCATTGCTCATCGCTCATTGCTTGGAGCAGCCAGGGGTTAGTCATCCGCTCCCGCCCGACTGTCGAAGCGGGTCCGTGGCCGGGGTAGATGATCGTATCATCCGGCAGAGTAAGAAGCTTTTCACGGATCGACTCCATAAGATCGTCGTAGGAACCACCCATAAGGTCCGTGCGTCCTATTCCGCCCGCGAAAAGCGTGTCGCCTGTGAAGACCACACTGCCGGAATGATAGCATAGCCCGCCCGGTGTGTGGCCCGGCGTGTGGATTGCTACGAGTCTGGATTCGCCGAAACTCACGGTGTCACCATCCGAGACGAACCTGCCCAGCGTCGGAGGAATGTGGTGCGAAGTATCATAAAAAAGCGCGGCGATCTCCGGGTCTCCATCAAGCTGGGGGACGTCCGCCTCGTGCATCAGGACCTCTGCATCGATGCTTTCCTGAAGAACACCTGCCGTGAAGGAATGGTCCATGTGGCCGTGTGTTAGAAGGATGTATTTGGGCTCGGCCGCAGCTTGTATGATCTCGCGGGCTACTATGTCGGGGTCGTCGCCTGGGTCTATTACCACCGCATCTCTGGTAGCATCGTCTATGACGATGTAGCAGTTCACTGCGAGTTGGCCGACTACAACGGTTCGGATCTCCATCAGCGGTGGCCGTTCCTCGACTGGCGGCGGAGTCGTTCGACATTGGCAGCGTCGTATGCGTCCATCTTCCTGGCTTTGACATAGTGTATCAAAGCTTCTTTGGTCGAACCCTGCTGGGCATAAGCATCGGCCAGAATAGCGTGGTACGCCGGATCGCGCGGTTTGAGCTGCACAGCGCGCTTAAGAGCGTTCACGGCATCGTCCATATAGCCGGCCCTTAGATAAATCATCCCGAGACGGAGGTTATAATAGGAATCCTGCGGGGCGAAGATGGTCGCCTGCTGCATCTCTACTATCGCATCAGGCAGCCTGCCCGCAAGGGCATAAAGGTCGCCAAGGCAGAAGTGGTAGAACCCATCGCACTCGGTCACCTGGACTGCAACCTCGAGGTTCAGTATCGCCTCATCCAGAAGGCCGACCTGAGCCAGCGCATCCCCAAGCTTATAGCGATAGAACGGCTGCAAGGGGTTGTACTTCACCGCCTTACGGTATTCGGCAACGGCAGCATTCATCCTGCCGTAGCGTCTGTAGACCTCCGCGAGACTGAAATGCGGCTCAGCGCGTCGGGGGTTCAGCTTGAGCGCCCGCCTGTACTCGGCGACGGCCTTGACCGACTCCTCCGAATAGGCATAGGCATCGCCCAGCCTCTCCCGATAGCGAGCATTACCGCCCTCCATCTGCACCGCTTTACGGTAATGGATGATTGCATCGTCCACCCGGCCCTCGTCGCAGAGCCAGTCACCTATCTGTGCGCGATCGTAGGCGGTCCGTTCGCGTTTTTCCTCCGGGGGGATATTCACATCCCGCCGCATCCGCTCGTCGAACCGCTTTTCATCGCGCTCTGTTTTTTCGAATTGTCTATCTTCCATGGTAAGCAGTCAGCGTTCAGCGATCAGCCGGAGCCTTTCTAGCTGCATGATCTCACGCTGCGATATACTCCCGTACATCCACCTGTGCGCCTTCGCTAGCCACTTCTTCCGCAGTCGCGAGAAGCCGCGATGTGACCTTCTCGTCTAAGTATTCCTCCCCACAGTTCTCGCACACTTCAGCAGGCACACCTTTGATGACGAGTGTTAGAGAGTTCCTTTCAAGAGTAATAGTTACTTTTCCTGGTCTTGTTTCGCCGTGTTTGCACACGAGACATTTCATTGTCGTCTCCTTTTGAAACCGGGCTGCCACAACGCTCGATCTGGTTCATAAACTGTAACAATGATCGCTGCTCCATCGTCAACGTTGTGTGCAACCACGACATGCACAGGCCGATTACTACACCACCCAAGTAACAACTGGCTGGGGTATGGGTAGTCATCAGGATAATCTTCGACTATTTCACCCGTACTAAGCACATGTCGAACTTCATCCTCGCTGATACCACGCTCAAACATACGCTGAATGGCGTGTACACGAAATACAACCTTATCAGTTCCCCTGTTATCGATCATTCGATTGCAATAGGCGGTCGGCCGCCTCACCGTATTGCCAACTAATACCAATTATGGACAGTTAGCCCAGTCCATTGGTTCTTTGAAACGCGAATTGCGCGAAGAAGCGCGAATAACGCGAAAAGGGGGCCGGGTGCCAGGGGCCGGATTGTTCCGTCGGACTGCTTGTCTGCCGACGGCGGCCCCGAAGGGGCCGAGAAGCTGATGGCTGACAGCTTCTTCCGCGTCATTCGCGTCGATTCGCGCAATTCGCGTTTCAGAAACCCAATGCTATTGTCGGTCCAGACGCAATCGGTATAAGACGCGCCGGTGTCTCCAGTATCTTCAGCGCTTACAACCTACAGTGCCTCAGTATCCAACACAATCGTCACCGGCCCATCGTTCTCTATTTCAAAGAGCATCTTCGCCTGGAACTGTCCGGTCTTAACCGTCGCCCCGACGCTTCTCAGTTCCTCGACAAACTTCTGATAAAGCCTGTCGGCCTCATCGGGCGGCGCTGCGGCGTCGAATCCCGGCCGCCGGCCCTTTCGAGTGTCCGCGTAAAGCGTAAACTGCGAGACTACAAGCGCCTCGCCGCCAACATCGAGCAGAGACAGGTTCATTTTTCCCTGCTCATCTTCAAATATACGCAGCCTGGCGATCTTATCAGCAATTTTGGCCGAATCTGCCTCACCATCGCCCTTGCCCACTCCGAGCAGGACCGCCAGCCCTCTGCCGATGCGCGAAATCTCCTGTCCCTCGACCGAGACCGACGCGCCCCGGACCCGCTGCACTACGGCCCTCATACTACTTTACCTTACCAGCGTGGTGCGATGCAATACGCTCGATCTTCAGGATGTCGGACAGCCTGCCCACGCTCGTCATAAGCTCGTTCAAGTGCTTGACATCCCGCACATCCACCGTAAGCTCGAGCACGGCCCTTTTGTCGGGCATCGACTTGATCCTGGCCGAGTAGATGTTCGTGTTCGTGGCCGAGAATATCGCCGATATATCGTTCAGCAGCCCCACGCGATCGAGCGCCTCGATCTTGATGTCGGCCTGGTAGCGGTCACCATCAACCTGGCTCCACTGTACCTCGACCAGCCTGTCCGGCTCATTTTGCCTGAAGGCTATGGCATTCGGGCAGCCCGTTCTGTGCAGCGCCATCCCCTTGCCTCTTGTCACATAGCCTATGACTTCGTCTCCGGGAACCGGAGCGCAGCACCTCGATCGTTTGATCGACACTCTGTCCATCCCGTCGAGCACAACCGCGCCGGCTGTCTGCTGTTTGTTGGACACGATGAGCGTATCCGCCGGCTGCTCCTCGGCCTTCAGCTTGTTTATGACCGTGCCGGCAGCAACATGGCCGAAACCTATGGCCGCCAGAACGTCCTCCTCCGACTGCAGGTTCAGGCCCTGGGCGACCTTCGCAAGCTTCTCCGGGCGCAGCAGGTTTTGCGCATCCGACCCAAGCCGCTCTATCTCCCGCTCGATCAACTCCCGACCTCGTGCCACGCTGTCGGCGAAATGGATCTTCCGGAAAAAGCCCTTGATGCGGTTGCGGGCGTGCGAAGTCTTGACGAAAGACAGCCAGTCCAGGCTCGGCTGGCTATTCGATCTGGAGATGATCTCAACTATGTCCCCGTTATTGAACTTGTGCGATAGTGGCACTATTCGCCCGTTGACCTTAGCGCCCACGCAGTGGTTTCCGACGTCGCTGTGAATCCTGTAGGCGAAATCGACCGGCGTGGACCCCGCAGGCAGATCAACAACGTCGCCCCGTGGCGTGAACACAAACACCTGATCGGTGAACAAATCCTCTATGACAGAGCGCAGGAACTCGTTTGCGTCGCGCATATCGGCCTGCCAGTCGAACAACTGCTGCCTGAGCCACGACATTTTCCTCTCGAACTCATCGCTCGTCTGTGCCTGCTCCTTATAGCGCCAGTGCGCGGCAATACCGAACTCCGCCATCCGGTGCATATCCCAGGTCCTGATCTGTATCTCAAGCGGCTCGCCTCTCGGCCCGATGACCTTCGTGTGGAGCGACTGATACATATTTGACTTCGGCTTGGCGATATGGTCGTCGAACCTGTCCGGGATCGGCATCCACTGATCGTGCACGACTCCGAGCGCGTGGTAGCAATCCGCAACCGTATTGACTATAATCCTGAGCGCCGAAAGGTCATAGATTTCCCCAAAGTCTACTCCCTCCCTCAGCATCTTGTTGTAGATGCTGTAAAGGTGCTTCGGCCTTGCCTGAATAGCAGCCTCTACGCCTTCTTCTTTCAGCCTCCGGTTGATTATTTCAACGGCCTCTTCGAGGTCCGTCTCCCTGTCTCCTCTGGTCCGCGCAACCTTCTCGGCAACCGTGGCATACTCCTCCGGCTGGAGATGCTTAAACGCCAGGTCCTCAAGTTCCCATTTGATCTTCCAAATTCCCAACCGATGCGCCAGAGGCGCGAAAATCTGTACGGTCTCCATGGCGACCTTCTGCTGTCGCTCGGGCGGCAGAGCCGAGAGCGTCATCATATTGTGCAGCCTGTCCGCAAGTTTGATGACCATGACCCGCAGGTCCTTCGCCATCGCAAGGAATATCTTGCGCAGGTTCTCAGCGCTCCTTCTGTGCTCGGCGTGCTTCTTCTTCTGACCGTCTGACTTCTCAGCCTCCGGCACTGAAACTTCGAAATCCGCCAGTTTCAACTTGGTCACGCCGTCCACCAGCCGTGCTATCTCATCGCCGAACTCCCGCTCGATCTGCTCAATATCGACGTCGTGATCCTCAACTACATCGTGCAGAAGCCCGGCTGCGATGCTTGCGGAGTCCATTTCGAGGTCGGCCAGTATCCTCGCGGCCTCAAGAGGATGCGTAATATAGGGGTCTCCAGACAGACGTGTTTGGCCTTCATGGGCCTTCTCGGCAAACTCGTAGGCCCGGTTTATTACCTCAAAATCAGCCTTCGGATTATAGCTCCGAACCTGTTCGATTATCTCCTCAATAGTTGCCATATTCGTCCGCTACATGAGTTTTGAGTTGCATGTCATCCCGAGCTACGATGGTACAGGATTTGCGATCCGGGACTTCGATACTACGGATTTCAAATCCGTTACGCTCTCACTCATCTTAGATACTGCATCGACTTGGCTGGTTTTGGAGTGCGGGAGCGGCTTAGCTCCCGCTTTCTCATGCGCTGTAATTGCAGACCTGACTCAAAGCGGCGGCGCGCCGCCGCAGTCCATATTTCTGTACCTAAAGTAAGCCTGAGCCTAACATATCTCCTTCCATCAAACTAAGCACATCCCCTCCATCGAAACTCATAACTCGCTACTCAAGTCTCATAACCCATAACTCACAACTCCGCCCTTAAATCCTTCACCATCAACTGAAGTGTGTCATAGCCGTTATAATGATTCGACCTAATATTATAACATAGATCAACTAATCGACCAACCTGTGCAGTTGAATCCATATCTCCCTGGCCGAAGGCGATACAGTGCATCTGCTCCCCGCTCCGCCCGAGCACCCTGAGCTTCAGGTGTGAGCCGTCTGAGCCTACGCGACGCGATTCAGTCACCTCAAGCCCCGAAGTGGCAAAAACGGGCTCCGGGTTGCCCGCACCGAAAGGCTCAAGTCTTCTTATATCCTTCAACAACTCCCACGAGACTTCCTGCGGGTCGAGCTGGCAGTCGATGGCGATCCTCGGAACCAGGTCCTCCGGCGAAATCAGCCTGAAGGCAAGCTCATTCAGCTTGGACTCGAACTCAGAGAGCCTATCCGTCTTAAGCGACAGTCCCGCGGCGAAGGCATGGCCGCCGGCGCGTATGAGCAGGTCTCTGCACTCCCCAAGGGCATCTATCATATTGAAGCACTCGATGCTTCGTGCGGAGCCGGATGCGAGGCCGGACTTCGGGTCCACACTGAGCAGTATCGCCGGTCTGCCGAACTGCTCTACCACTTTGTTCGCAACTATCCCGACGACTCCTGAGTTCCAATCCTCTCCAGACAGGACAATGGCGCGCAGACTCTCGAGGTCTCTCTGCTCAAGCTGTGCAATGGCCTCATCAAATATCTTCGACTGAACTTCCTGCCGGTTCTGGTTATGCTGTTCGAGGACCTCGACCAACTCCTCAGCCTCAGCCTCGTCGTTCGTGATCAGAAGCTGAAGCGCAATTGCGGCATCGTCCATCCGCCCGACGGCGTTGATCCTCGGCCCCAGCACGAATCCGACGGTGTGGGAGGTTATCCGGCGGCCCGCCAGCCCCGCCCGTTTGAGCATGGCCTGCAGCCCGATCTTTCTGCTGTTTCCTATGGCCTCAAGCCCGAACCTGGCGATGATCCTGTTCTCATCGACGAGGGGCATCACGTCCGCTATCGTTCCGAGCGCGGCCAGGTCGAGATATTTTTCGAGGAACTTCCTATCGTTGTAACCAAGGCGGCGGACGAGCGCCTGAGCAAACTTCATGGCGACGCCGACGCCTGCAAGCTCCGGGAATGGATAGGCCGAGTCTTTCCTTCTGGGGTTTATGACCGCAACGGCCTTCGGAAGCTCCTCGCCCGGCTCGTGGTGGTCGGTTACGATGATGTCGATACCGAGCGACTGCGCCCTCTCGATGGTCTCACACGCGGTGACTCCACAATCTGCGGTGATAATCAGACTTACGCCTTCGGCATGGGCCTCATCCGCGGTCCAGGGTTTGATGTCATAGCCTTCGCGCTTGCGGTGAGGCACGCGGTGGACAACGTTCGCTCCGAGCCTGGAAAGCGCCCGAACGAGCAGCGCAGCGCTTGTCACCCCATCGACGTCGTAGTCGCCGTGCACAAGAACTTTCTCACCGGCATCGAGCGCCCTGGCGAGCCTCGACACACCCTGCTCCATGTCGGGAAGGAGCGTGGGGTCGTGCAGGTTGTCGAGCGACGGCGCAAGGAAGGCGCGCGCGTCCGCTGCAGTCGTGATACCCCTGTTGAGCAGTATCAGCGCGACCGTCTCAGAAATGCCCGCCTCTTCGGCCAACTTGTGCGCCAGAGCTTGATCGTGCTCCGAGGCCATCCAGAGTGTGTCCATAGGATTTTAGATTTCAGATTTCGCGAAACAAGCTGTCAGCCGTCAGCTATCAGCAGTCAGCTTCTCGGCCCCTGCGGGGCCGCTGGCCGGGACAGATCCCGGCCACTACATTGATCGCACGCGATCTCCTCCCCAATGATCGCGCGCGATCTCCGAATCGCGTGCGAAACAGAAAGACGCGATTTGAAATCGCAGGGATTCTCTTTCGGGTGCGATCAGATATCGCACCCGATCATGGGGGATATCGCACCCGACCATGAAGCAGTCCGACGGAACAAGCGGGTGAATATCCGCCACACATGGGCCGGGGAGATTCCTCCCCGGCCATCGATCGACTTCGATGGATATCCGCAGGCCATCGTACATGCTCCTTACCAGCCCCAAACTTGATAGGGGTAGGGAAGGCCGGTTACCCGGTCTCCCCTCCCTCCGAACCGTGCGTGCGGTTCTCCCGCACACGGC
>JACPPP010000285.1 GCA_016190935.1 Armatimonadota bacterium
GGCCAGATATGCCGCACGTCTCCGTGCGGCGCCTTGGGAGGTAGATAGCCGCTGACCCCGGGTGGCTTCTTTCGCATCATTCGTCTCTGTTCGCACGTCCTGAGCCCATTGAAGGTCGCCGGGGAGATTCCTCCCCGGCGCACGTGTGGCGGACATCCGTCCGGCCCCCCGGCCCCTTTTCGCGTTATTCGCGCTTCTTCGCGGCCTTCGCGATTCAAAACCCTTCCGCGCAATCCGTTTAATCCGCGTAATCCACGTTTCAAAATCCACCGCTCACCAGTTCCTCTATCCTTCCGTCCAGGGCTTCCTGGTCCTTTGCAAAGGACTGCAGCGCGGCAATCGACATGAGATCGTCGATAGGAGCGCCGGGCCACTGCGATACGTCAGGAATCTTGCCCTTTTCCTGTATCCTGCGCCTGTCTTCCGCCGACCAGTCGCGGAACAGGTTGATCCCATGCTCTCTTGAAAGACGGACCAAGTCGCTTCCGCTGTTCATTCGGTCGGCCTGCCGGATGGCGTCCTTCACGAAGTCGATAAAAGATCTATCGACGCTCCAAAGCTTGTCGAACTCTCCCGGCTCCATTGCCTTGTCCGACTCCAGTTCGACCTGAAGCTCCTCTGATCGGCGGCGACGCACATCATCTTTGATAATATCCAACTCCAGGTACTCTTCCGCCACTTTGGGCGGCATTGTCAGCACATCGATGCCTGCAAGACTGGCAACCTGCCTGCCGTTCCTCATACTTGCCGCGATCTGCTGAGTTTGAATGGTGCGGTCGGCTTCTCTCAGGCTGCGGACCGTCTCGCTTGAGGCAAGCGCGGCCTTCTCTCCGACATTCTCAGGCTTGCCGAGGCCGTTTTCCTCGACAACCGAGTTCAACCTTCCCAGGAAATCATTGACAAACTTAGGCCGGGAAAACCGCGTGGCAAGGTAATTTTGTCTTGCAGAGAAACCAAGAGTAAAGTTCACCGGCACTCCCTCGCCCGACAGTATTCGCGCAGAGATGAAGCCGTCCGGCGTGAGCGGCACCTTTACATAGAAGAACTCCGGATTGATCTCGAAATACCGTCTTCCGAACGCAAGCGTGCCTGCGATGTCGGCCCCAAGGTCGGGATGAAGCTCGACGCTTACGCGCGCGCCGAACCTGTTGACCAGGCCGAGCGCGATTCGGGCATTAACCAGAAAGGCCACTTCAATCACGAGATCGTGTACCGATATGTCCGGTCTCGACTCACGGATTCTTCTTGCCGAGTACGCTATCAGCCCGTCCATAACCCCGGTCTGGACTACCTGGTTGACGAGAGTATTGTTGGTGGTCAGGGCCTCAAGCTCAGCGGACCACACCTTCTGCGCGGCCTCGGCGTCGCCGGTATCCAGCCATAAGCTGCTTCCGAGATCCCTCAACCATCTATATTTCTCTTTACTTTCAAAATGAGGCCTCGTCGGGCCTTCATATCCTTCCAGTGCAAGATCGCGCACCGTTTGGACAAGCTTTAAGTCCTGGTGAATTTCCGTAGTTACACTCATAACATCATCATCCTTTAAAACGAACTTCCTGTTCGCGGCTCCTATGCTTGAGTTCCTTCTCCAGCGCCCGGGACTGCTCCTCAAACCCCGGCTTGCCGAGCAGCGCGAACATATGGTTCTTATAAGCTTCGACACCCGGTTGATCGAATGGGTTTACGTGTAATAGATACCCACTTATGGCACAGGCCTTCTCAAAGAAATAAACAAGAGCGCCGAGCGATTCCTCGTCCAGCCTGGGAATTCTTATTGTCGAATTGGGCACGCCGCCTTCCCGGTGCGCAAGCGCCGTTGCTCTGTAGGCCTCACGGTTGACGGAATGTAGATCGCGTCCTGCAAGATAGTTTAGTCCGTCCAGGTCCGGCGGATCTTCGGGTATCGTCAGTTCAGGCTCACCGGTCTTTATGTCTATGAACGTCTCGAAGATATTCCTCTTGCCCTGCTGTATCCACTGACCGACCGAGTGCAGATCGGTCGTAAAATCGACCGCAGCCGGGAAAATACCTTTGTTCTCTTTTCCCTCGCTTTCCCCGAAAAGCTGTTTCCACCATTCCGCCAGGTAGTGCAGCCTGGGCTCGAACGACGCCAGGATTTCGATTTCTTTTCCCTTGTTGTAGAGCAGATTCCGCGCGACGGCGTAAGTATAAGCGGGATTGGATTCGAGTTCGGGATTTGAGCACGCCTTTGCGCAACGTTCCGCGGCCTCGACCATGGCGATGATATCTATCCCGGCATAGGCCATCGGGAGCAGCCCGACGGCTGAAAGGACGGAATACCGTCCTCCAACATCGACCGGCACTTCAAACGTCTCATATTTCTGCTCTTTGGACAGCCTTTTGAGCGCTCCCTTGGCGGGGTCGGTAGTTGCGACTATAAGTTCCGAGGCTGCATCCATGCCGACTGCACTTTCAAGGTGACTGCGCAGTATCCGGAAGGCTATAGCAGGCTCCGTAGTGGTCCCGGACTTCGAGACGACGTTGATCGCGAAGCGCTTATCTGCCAAACTTTCTATGAGATGGCTCAGATAATGCGCGGAGATATTCTGTCCGGCAAAGAACACCCTGTCCTTGGAGTTATCGGCCAGCGCCTCGATTGCAGCTCGCGCCCCCAGGTACGAGCCGCCGATTCCAACTACAACCAGCACGTCAGTGCTCAGCGCAAGTTCCTCGGCGACATCTGTTATCCTCTCCACCTCTTCGGCGGGCATCATCTTCCGAGGGTCGAGCCACCCCAAGTAATCGGAGCCCGCACCGGCGCCGCTATGAAGCATTTCGTGACTATTGGCTGCCGCATCCCGCAAGGAAAGGATTTCTTCCCAGGTGACATCCGGCGCAAGATGTGAGATATTCAGAGAAATGGGAACACTCATACTGGTGACCTCCGTGCACAGTCGCATGTTATAGGGTTTTACCCAGTTTTGCATTAATCTGGGTTATTCGTCAACCATGTCGGGAGGGCGCGCTGAGTATTCCCTTTCGCTTTAACTTATTTTGGGTACATCGCTGACGGAAGCGTTTTTTTGGAGTGCGGGAGCGGCCTAGCTCCCGCTTTCCCTGCGCCGTAATTACAGGCGTAACTCAAAGCGGCGGCGCGCCGCACTCCAAATATCTGCACCTAAAGTAAGTTTAAGCTTTCTTCTTGGATGGTGATATATGAAGATCGCGATAGCCGCCGACCATGCGGGATACGAACTTAAAGAAAGGCTCAAGTCCTACCTTACGCACGAAGGCCACAACGTGGTCGATTTGGGGCCGGAGTCCTACGAGCCGACCGACGACTATCCAGACTATGCGATTCCGGCGGCGGAAATGGTGGCAAGAGGAGAGGCTGACCGCGGGATACTTGTATGCGACTCCGGGATAGGCGTCGATATTGCCGCTAATAAGATTCCAGGTGTCCGTTCCGCGTTGGTTCACGACGAGGAGCTTGCTAAACTCACAAGGCAGCACAACGACACAAATGTGCTCTCGCTCGGCTCGATGTTCGTCGATGAGACAAAGGCGAGGAAGATCGTGAAGAACTGGCTGGATACCCCTTTCAGCAGGGCGGAAAGGCATGAGAGACGCATCCGCAAGATAGAAAAGTTGGAGCAAAGAGAGGTGACAAATGGCGCAACTGATCGTTGATTCCGAACTTGAACAACTGGCTGTAAACACCATAAGGTTTCTGGCCGTCGATGCTGTGGAAAAGGCAAAATCCGGACATCCCGGAACGCCATCCGGCATGGCGGATTATGCTTTTGTATTGTGGACTAAGTACCTGAAGTATAACCCTGCTGATCCTGCCTGGCCGAATCGTGACAGGTTCGTTTTGTCGGCAGGGCATGCCTCGATGCTTCTTTACGCGCTTCTGCACCTTGCCGGATTCGATATGCCTATGGAGCAGATCAAGAATTTCCGGCAGTGGGGAAGCATCACCCCGGGCCATCCGGAGAGCGAACTTGCCCCCGGGGTGGAGGTGACAACCGGACCGCTCGGACAGGGGTTTGCAAATGGAGTGGGAATGGCCATAGGGGCCAACATGATGGCGGCGAGGTTCAACAGGCCCGGCTATGACATCATAGATCACAACGTCTTCGCCATCGCAAGCGACGGCGATCTTATGGAGGGAGTCTCACACGAGGCTGCTTCACTCGCCGGCCACCTCGGACTGGACAATCTCATTTATATCTATGACGATAACCACATAAGTATAGAAGGCGATACCGAGCTTGCTTACTCGGACGACGTTGAGCAGCGGTTTGAAGGCTACGGCTGGTATGTTCAGCGGATAAACGGTCACGACCGGGCCGCGGCGGACAGGGCAATCTCTAATGCTTTAAGAGAAGACAGAAGGCCGAGCCTGATCGCAGCGCGGACCCACATAGGCTATGGCGCTCCGCACAGACAGGATACAAAGGAGGCCCACGGCGAGCCCCTCGGCCCCGATGAGGCCGCTGCCATGAAGCAAAACCTCGGCTGGCCGCTCGAACCGGCGTTCTATGTACCGGAAGAGGTCTACAGGCTGTTTGACGAACGGCGCAGACAGCTTGTCGAAGAATATAACGATTGGCATGCCATGTTCGACCGGTACCGCAGAGACTACCCGGAGGAAGCCAGGCTCTGGGACGATATGATGGCCCTCAAAGTGCCGGAGGATATCACAGACAGACTGCTTACCGTAGTGGACACCACCAAGGAAGCGGCGACGCGGGACTCGAGCGGACAGATTATGCAGGAGATTGCGAAGATGGTTCCGAGCTTCTGCGGCGGCGCGGCCGACCTTGCGCCCTCGACCAAAACGCACCTCGAAGATTACGGAGATATCGAAAAAGGCAGCTTCGATGGCCGCAACTTTCATTTCGGCGTCAGGGAGCACGCAATGGGCGGAATCTGCACAGGTCTCGCCCTGTACGGCGGTTTCATACCCTTTGCGGCGACGTTTCTCATATTCTCGGACTACATGAGGCCCACACTCAGGCTCGCGTCCATGCAGCGCGCCGGAGTAATTTACGTCTTCACCCACGACAGCGTGTTTCTCGGCGAGGATGGCCCGACACACGAGCCGATAGAGCATCTAGCCTCCATTCGGGCCATTCCGGGGATGAACATCATCCGGTCTGCCGATGCATCGGAGACGGCGGTGGCCTGGGCTGCGGCCCTCAAGAACCGTCATGGCCCTACGGCTCTCGCGCTCACAAGGCAAAAAGTCCCCCTGATCGAGCGGCAGGACCCTGAGAGCGTAAGAGACCTGGAGAAGGGCGCTTATATCATCTCCGACCCGGCGGAGGGCGGGATCGATGTCATACTGATGGCCACCGGCTCAGAACTGCACGTGGCGGTCGAGGCAGCGAAGATGCTGGCTGAGCAAGGGGTGGGGGGGAGGGTCGTGAGTTTCCCAAGTCACGCTTTCTTTGAGCGGCAGCCGAGGGAATACAAAGAGAAGATCCTGCCTCCGAGTATCCCGAACCGGGTCACGATTGAGGCCGCCGCTTCAATGAGCTGGTACCGTTATGCGGGGACATACGGCCTCGTCATCGGGCTGGACCGCTTCGGAGCATCCGCGCCATATAAAGTTATTGCCGAACAGCTTGGCTTTACGCCGGATAAGGTCGCCCGGCGTGTGCTGGATTATTTGTACGAAAGGAAGAAGAACCCCACCAGGGCGACGATAGAAGGCGCTCCCGAATGCCCGTAGCCCGGATTATTCATCAGCAGTTGCTTCGGACTGCTTTATCTGTATTGACAGGTATGCACATCTGTATCAGTACGGTAGTACATCTCTCCGAAGGTACTCTCTACCTCACTACAATACAGAAAAACCGAAGCCTGCTGATGAGATCGTGAATAAGTCGGGGTAGGACAGGGCCGAGGTGTTGCAGATTTCAGATTGAAGGCTGTTTAAGTATGATCGTCAGGATCACGGGATCTGATCGATGTTGATGATCGTCCGGGATAAGGTAAAAGGAGGCATATATGCTAAAAATCACACCACATTTATGGTTCAACAAGGAAGCCAGGGAAGCGGCTAAGTTCTATGTGTCCGTCTTCTCCGGTAGGGGCGATGCGAAAATCAAAAGCTCGACAACGCTTCGTAACACCCCCTCGGGTTCGGTGGACGTCGTCACCTTTGAGCTCTTGGGACAGGAATTCAAAGCCATAATCGCAGGTCCGCTTTTCGAATTCAACGAGTCCGTTTCATTCATGGTGAACTGTGACACCCAGGAAGAAATAGACTACTACTGGGAGAAGCTTTCCGCAGTGCCGGAAGCTGAACAGTGCGGCTGGCTCAAAGACAAGTACGGCCTGTCATGGCAGATCGTTCCCACAGTTATGGGAGAGATGATGAAAAATGGCACTCGTGAGCAGATTGACCGGGTAACGCAGGCGTTTTTGCCGATGAAGAAATTTGATATCGAAAGTCTCAAGCGAGCATACAAGGGAGAATAAACCATAAGCAAGAAAGATATCGCAGAGTCATTTCTCAAACTTGCTTCCTCCGGCAAGGTGCGTGAGGCATACGAAAAGTATGTCCATCCTGATTTCCGCCATCACAATGCCTACTTCAAAGGTGACAGAGAATCCCTTCTGACAGGCATGGAAGAAAATGCGCGAAAATTTCCCAACAAAACTTATGAGACGATGCGCATTCTTGAGGATGGAAACCTTGTCGCCATGCACGGGAAGGTTACTCTTTCCCCAGATTCCCAGTGGTCGGTTATTCATATCTTCCGGTTTGAAGACGATTTGATTATCGAGGAATGGGAGGCATCGCAGGAAGTGCTCAAAGATTCTCCCAATGAGAACAGAGTGTTTTGAAGCTCGATCTTTCAATCTTCAGCGGTTATTTATCACCCAAGTCGCCGCACGTTCCCGTGCGGCATGCTTTGACAGTCTCAGCATGAGGCCCGGCGCAAGACGGGCCGGGCCATCGGATTTAGAACATCACGTCCTAAGTGAAGCATATTGGAATCAGACCGGTTCGAAGAAGACCATCTGCTTGAATTCGTTGTAGCGTTCCGCAATGTCTTCGTGCGTCAGCTTCCTGAATACCTCCAGGCTGAATCCCTGGACGTTGTGTGAGGCCATGGTGCTTCCATAGACTACGGCTTTGCGGATGTTCGGCTCTCTCGTGTCCCTGGTTCTTGCCAGATAGCCTATGAATCCACCCGCGAAGCTGTCCCCAGCGCCGGTAGGATCTACCACATCCTCCAGCGGGTACGAGGGCGCGGCAAAACAGACGTTGTCGCAAAACATCATCGCTCCGTGTTCGCCCTTCTTGATCACAACCGTCTCAGGACCGAGTCCGCGTATCTCGGATGCGGCCTTTACCAGACTGCCTGTTCCAACAAGCTGTCTCGCCTCTGCATCGTTCAGAAAAGCAACGTCCACCCGCTTGAGCACTTCTATCAGGCTATCGCGTTTGTTCTCGATCCAGAAGTTCATAGTATCGCAGGCGACGAGCTTCGGGTTTTCAACCTGGTCCAGAACCTCTATTTGCAGGTCCGGGTCGATGTTGGCCAGGAAGACGAACTCCGCCGACCGGTATGCCTTCGGGATGGCTGGACGGAAGTCCTGGAACACATTCAGTTCCGTAAAGAGCGTGTGAGCCTGGTTAAGGTCGTATTCGTATGACCCTCCCCACCGGAAGCTCTTTCCCGGCTGGACCTGAATTCCTGCGGTGTCGATGCTGCGGCTTTCGAGGAACTCTAGATGCGCTTCCGGAAAATCCTCTCCAACCACGCCGACCACCATAACCGGGGCAAAGAAACTTGCGGCAACCGACGAATACACCGCCGCCCCCCCGAGCGCGTCCTCCACCTGACAGAGCGGGGTCTTAACACTATCGAGAGCTACGCTTCCTACTATCAGAACAGAAGAACCGCTGTCTCTGGATCTAAGTCGCATCTGTACACCTCATATAAGCTATCAGCGGTCAGCTATCAGCGGTCAGCTATCAGCC
>JACPPP010000266.1 GCA_016190935.1 Armatimonadota bacterium
CTTACAGGCTGCCTTCACGTCTATGAAGGCCACTACCTGGTTTCGTGATAAGAAAAGCTGTGCGTTTTGCACGTGATTTCGGTCTTAAGTCATTACGGCCGGTGACTTTTAACCCTCAGACAATATGGGTGTAAGGCTCCTGTAAGATAGGTCTGGTAAAGTAGCATAGTAATGGGTATCTGGCAAAATGGAGGTAGGCTATGATTGTAAGACGGCTGTGGGCGTGTATCGTCCTGCTCGGGCTGGCGGCGTTTGTCGTGGCGGGTTGTGCTGAACGAGGCGAACAGGCTGCCGGACGCGATGTGATTGAGGTGAAGGGATCCAACACTATGCTGATCCTCGGCCAAGCATGGGCGGAGGAATTCAACAAGACATCAGAGGCCAAGGTCACGGTATCAGGTGAGGGCTCCGGCACCGGAGTAGCGGCACTAATCAACGGAACGGCCGATATAGCCGAAATGTCGCGCGCGATGAAGCCGGAGGAGATCGAGCGGGCAAAGGCCAAGGGTGTCAATCCGGTCGAAACGGTCGTAGCCTGGGACGGGCTGGCGATAGTTGTCAACAAGGATAACCCCGTTAGGAAGCTTACCGAAGGGCAGTTGCGCGACATCTATATGGGCAATATCAACAACTGGAGCGAGTTCGGCGGCCCCAACCTAGAGATTGTGGCGGTTTCGCGCGACACAAGTTCGGGAACCTACGAGTACTTCAGGGAGCATGTGCTTAGGAGGGACAATCCCGAGGGCAAGGAGGAGTTCGCGCGAACGGTGTTTCTGGCGGTCTCGTCAAAGCAGGCCGCGCAGACGGTGTCCGACAGCAAAGGGGGAATAGCTTACGTGGGCTTGGGCTACGTGACTCCCGATGTCGCGCAGGTCGCCGTAGCTAAGAGCCAGGATGGCCCTTACGTGCAGCCGAGCATCGAGACTGTCCAGAATCGGACCTATCCCCTCTCAAGGCCGCTTTACTTCTACACAGGGGGCGAGCCGAAGGGCGCGGTGAAGGATTACGTGGAGTTCATCCTTAGCGGCGAAGGACAGCAGATAGTCATACGCAACGATTTCGTTCCGATGCGCAAACTATAGGCGCTTGAGACCGAAGCTGCGCGAGGGAATGCACAGCTTATTAATCACGACAATACGAAAGGCTTATTAGCTACGGAAGCACAGAAGGACGGAATTCAGGAAGGAATAAAGGGAATCTTGATAAGCCTGTACAAACCGACGTTCCCGCAGTATATGAACGCAGAGCTTATTAATCGCGAAAGCAGGCATTGCCCGTATAAAGCACGGTGACTCCTTGTTGTCTGTTTTGCCTCCAGAACCGCGGAGACGCGGAATGCAATGGAGTTGCGGAAGACTGAAATTCCGCGTCTCCATCTTCTTCCCTGATTCCGCGGTTCTGTTATCATAAGTTGGACGGGCACTACCTGGTTTCATAAGTTTGTGCTTTCGTGATAAAAGTAGTCTTCGGTTCCTGCACCGCCGGGTTAGGTAATGTATTTTGGCCTGGTTATCTAATACTCTCGGTCGAAAGGGAGGAACTCTGGCAAGGTTTATCAACCGGCCGAAGGAGGCGCTCGTCGAAGGCATAATCGCGACCTCCGGCGCGGCGTCGATCCTGTTCGTAATCCTGATACTGATCTTTCTGCTCAGGGACGCGCTTCCTCTGTTCGAGATAACCAGCCTGGAAGGCTTTCTGACGGGCCGTGACTGGTATCCGACCTCCGATCCTCCTAAGTTCGGCGCGCTTCCGCTCATCGTGGGATCGCTGCTTGTTACCGTAGGCGCGATAGCCCTTGCCGTTCCGATTGGCGTGGCGGCCGCGGTCTATATCGCCGAACTCTCGCCTGCGCGCGTCCGGGAATGGCTTAAAGTCACGGTAGAGTTGATCGCGGCCATCCCTTCCGTCGTGATCGGATTCATTGGACTTGTAATAGTCGCTCCGTGGATAAAGGAGTTGTTTAATCTCCCGACCGGGCTGACAGCGCTCACGGGAGCTGTAATGCTGGCCTGGATGGCGATGCCGACCATCGTCTCGATAGCCGAAGACGCAATACGGTCCGTCCCCATCGAGTATCGCCAGGGGTCTCTGGCGCTTGGAACAACCCATTTGCAAACCGTGAGGCACGTGATACTGCCGGCGGCAAGGTCCGGCCTGATCGCCGCCATTATGCTCGGCATCGGCAGGGCAATCGGAGAGACAATGACCGTGCTTATGGTGACTGGCGGGGCGGCGCAGATCACAACATCGCTTCTTAAGCCGGTGAGGACGATGACGGCAACTATCGCAGCGGAGATGGGTGAGACTCCGCAGGGAAGTCCGCACTACCACGCGCTGTTTGCGGTGGGCGCGCTGCTATTTCTGATCACGTTCTTCATCAACCTCGCCGCCGACCTGGCGCTTCGAAAGGGACAAAGGGCACAATAAATGAACGCCGAAGCAACCACACTTATGCGAAGTTCGAGCAGCAGAGCGGCAAAGGAGAGAGTCATTGCGTGGCTTCTCGGTCTGTCCACTCTGGCGATAGTCCTGCCAGTGCTCGGCATACTGTTCTTCCTTGTGAGATTTGGCCTGAAGGCAATATCCTGGGAGTTTCTGACCTCTATGCCGAGAAGCGGAATGACCGAGGGCGGGATCATGCCCGCTATTGTGGGGACGTTTTACCTGGTAATGGGAACAATAATCATTGCGATGCCACTAGGGGTCCTGGCTGCCATCTACCTTTCGGAGTATGCGGGCGCCGGTCCTTTCGTCAGGCTGATCCGGCTCTCGATTACAAACCTTGCCGGAGTGCCATCGGTTGTCTATGGGCTGTTCGGTCTGGGACTATTCGTGCTGATGCTGAATTTCAGCACCTCGATACTGGCGGGATCGTTCACTCTTGCGCTGCTTGTGCTGCCGCTCGTTATTACCGCGGCTGAGGAGTCGCTGAGGAGGGTCCCGAACAGTTTGAGAGAGGCGAGCCTGGCGCTCGGCACAACGAAGTGGCAGACGGTGAGGAACGTGGTGCTCCCGAACTCCTGGGCAGGCATCCTGACGGGGATTATTCTGTCTATAGGCCGGGCTGCCGGAGAGACGGCGCCTATCTTGTTCACTGCAGTAGTTTACTATCAGTTTTACGTGCCACAGCCTGCCGGCCTGCCGTATGAGCGAAGGTTCTGGGATTTCCTTTTCGAACCGGTCATGGCGCTGCCCTATCATCTATACACGCTGTCAACGCAGGCTACGGATGTGGACCCGGCTTTGCAGTGGGGCACAGCCCTGGTGCTGCTCGCGCTCGTGCTGGGGATGAGCGCGATTGCTATTCTGCTCCGAGCGCGCCTTGGAGCGGGAACGAGGTGGTAACGCAAATATGGATAACTCGTCGGACAAGCGAGTAAGAATCAGAGCCGAGAACCTGAGCCTTTTTTATGAGGAACTTCAGGCGCTGAAGAAGGTCGATATAGAAATCTATGAAAATGAGATCACGGCCCTGATCGGTCCATCAGGCTGTGGCAAGTCAACGTTCCTGCGCGCGCTCAACAGGATGAACGATCTAATACCGTCAGCGCGGACACTGGGCGCCGTTTATCTGGACGATACGGACATTTACAGTCCGGAAGTAGACGTAGTTTTGCTTCGGAAGCGAGTGGGAATGGTATTCCAAAGGCCGAATCCGTTCCCGATGACGATCTTCGACAACGTCGCCTACGGTCCCCGGATGCACGGGATCAGAGACCGCGGCAGGATCGAAGAGATAGTCGAGAATACACTGAAGTCGGCGGCGCTGTGGGACGAGGTCAGAGATAAGCTCAGAAAGTCCGCAATGGACCTCTCGGGTGGACAGCAGCAGAGACTCTGCATAGCCAGAGTGCTTGCCGTCGAGCCCGAGGTTGTTCTGATGGACGAGCCCGCTTCCGCTCTCGATCCGATATCGACGTTCAAAATCGAAGAACTTATGGTAGAATTGAAGGAACGATACACCGTAGTCCTCGTAACACATAATATGTATCAGGCTTCACGAGTATCGCAGCGGACCGGTTTCTTTCTTTCCGGCGAGTTGGTGGAGATCGGCGATACTGAACAGGTATTCGAGAGGCCCGTGGACAGCCGCACCGACGACTATATCAGAGGACGCTTCGGATAATTTGGAACAGTCGCCGTCCTGAAAGGCAGATCGATAAATCATGGATACAGCACAAACTACAACGAGAAAAACTTTCGATGCTGAGCTGAAGGAACTCGAGCAGATGCTGCTTAAAATGGGCAGCTTCGTGGAGGGCATGCTCGATTCAGCGATGCAGGCGCTGGTGCGTCAGGACATAAACCTGGCCAACGAGGTAATTCGAAGAGACGATATCGCAGATGAAATGGACCTCAATATAGAGACTGCGAGCATGCGGCTCCTGGCGCTTCAGCAGCCGATGTCAAAGGATCTTCGCATCATCAGCACTGCGCTCAAGATCATCACCGACTTGGAGCGAATTGGGGATTACTCCGTCGATATAGCTCGCGCAGCCAAGGACCTGGCCGGTGAGCCCTACTTTAAGCCGCTGATCGACCTTCCGAAGATGGCCGAGCTCACGAAGAAGATGGTCAGAGACGCTCTGCAGGCGTTCGTCGAAAGGAGCACAGAAAAGGCTGAGCAGGTTTGCAGGGACGATGACGCCGTAGATAACCTGAACAAGGCGCTGTTTGAGGAGTTGATGGACTTTATGCGCAAAGACCCCAAGCTCGTCAAACAGGCGGCGCACTTCATTCTGATCAGCCGGTATCTGGAACGGATCGCCGACCACGTGACGAACGTCGCCGAAAGGATCGTCTATATGGAGACCGGCGAGCTCAGGCAAATAGCGACTGCGCACAAGGGCACGTAACTTGACCCGCAACACCCCGGATCGACTGGCCGCTGATCTCAAGAAGACGGTGCTGGAAATAGGCTTCGACGCCGTCGGCATCGCTCCTCCCGCCCCGCTCGATCTCGCAGAGAGGGCGATATCTGAGCGCGTGAAGTCCGGCAGGCTCATAGACTACGGATTCTCGCGCAAACCAGCCGAATACTTCACCCATCCAGAGAACCTCATTCCCGGGGCAAGATCAATCATCGTCGCGGCTCTTTCTTACCATGTCGGGGAGTGTGAGGATAACAGCCTGTTTCAAAACCCGATCTCGGAAGCCCGTTCCGTTGCTTCAGACCGCGTCCTGAGCCCATCACCACGCATCCTGAGCCTGTCGAAGGATGCCGCAACGCACTCTTCGTGCTTCGACAGGCTCAGCATGGGCTCAGAATGCGTTGCTAGTGTGAACCCGCCGACAAACGATGCTTCTAGATGCATCCCCCTTGATGGGGCCGGATTTGAAATACGGCCCCATCGAGGGGACAAGACGCCTGGACCAAGGGGGCGTGTGGCAAGGTTCGCGTTGGGCAGAGACTACCATAAGGTGGTCGAAGAACTGCTTCACGAACTCGGCGAGTGGCTTAAAGACCAGGTGGAGAATGCAGAGTACCGGATATGCGTCGATACCGGGCCGATGATAGACCGCGCCGCCGCGCGCGAGGCAGGAGTCGGCTCCTACGGCAAGAACACAGCCATAATAACTCGTGAGGCCGGCTCCTGGGTTGTCCTCGGAGAGATCATCACGAACGTTGAACTCCAACCCGACAAACCCGCGCCGCTCGAAGAATGCGGGAGTTGCTCCGCCTGTATCGCTGCGTGCCCCACCGGGGCCATCGTCTCCCCGTTCGTGATCGACCAGACCAGGTGCGTTTCGCATCTTACGCAGATGAAGGGTTCCATTCCACAGGAGATGAGGCCTCTTATGGGCGACAGGATTTATGGATGCGACGTCTGCCAGGAGGTCTGCCCTAAGAACAACGGGCTGACGAAAAGCGCGGCTATGAGAGATCCTAATACCAATTGCCTTAGCAACCGCCAGCCCGCAGTTCCGCTCCTTCGCGCTTCGACAAGCTCAGCATGCTCAGGATGCGGAACTGCTTACTCCAATCAGAATTGGTATAACGGGGGTCTCGACGCAAGGCCCGAGATTCTGCCACTTCTAAACTTGAGCAAAGAGGAATTCGACCGGCTCGTGGGGCCGACGGCGATAGCATGGATCGGACGGAGCAGGTTCAGGCGAAACGTTGCGGTTGCGCTCGGCAATGCAGGCGATCCGAGCGCGATTCCCGAACTTACAGCGGCGATCAATGACGACGACCCAATCGTCCGCGAGCACGCAGCCTGGGCGCTCGAATTAGTGAGTCATTTGCCACGAAAACAGCCATTGTCACCCTGAACGCAAATTGCGCGAATTAAAGCGAATGACGCGAATGGTGCAGGTTGGAAGGCTGTACTTTCTGCACAGGCTGTGGGGCTTTGATCGCCGGGGAGATTCCTCCCCGGCGCACGTGTGGCGGACATCCGTCCGGCCCCCA
>JACPPP010000267.1 GCA_016190935.1 Armatimonadota bacterium
ATTAGACGTCGGAGTCTGGCATACCTTCTTGGTTCCGGCTCCGCCGGGTTAGGTGACAGACAGATGGGACTGCCGCACGGGGACGTGCGGCATGCTTCGACGGGATCAGCATGAGGCCCGGCACGTGATGGGCCGGGCCATCGGGTCTGGAGGTTAGAAGTTAGAGGTTAGATAGGGAACAGGTTCCAACCTCCAACCTCTAACCCCCAGCCCCCAACCCCTGCCCGCGTACCGGCGCCTTGCCAACGCTTAAGCTGAGCGTTATAATGATCCCTGCCGGGCTTGGGTCCTGCGGACACAAATAAAGCCAGATTGACCGATGCCGAGGTTGGGAATAACGTACAGGTTGTATTCTCCGTCATTACACAGACTAAAATTGCTGACGGAGCCTCTGTGGGGCCTTACGAATGCTTGAATGGACGGGAGTAATGGCATGAACGATCTGCGACTGTTTGCCGGACGTTCCACCCCCGAACTTGCGGAAAGGATAGCCGCCGATCTTGGAGTCCCCGTTGGCAGCATGTATGTGAGCAAGTTCTCAGACGGCGAGATCAGGGTTCAGATCAACGAAAGCGTGCGCGGAGTCGATGCGTTCGTCGTCCAGTCCGGATGCTGTCCTGTAAACGACAACGTGATGGAACTGCTCATCATCCTCGACGCGCTCCGGCGGGCCAGCGCGCGCCGAATTAACGTGGTTATGCCTTACTATAGCTACGCCAGGCAGGACAAGAAGATCAAACCCAGGGAGCCGGTCACCGCCAAACTGCTCGCAAACCTGATCACCGCAGCAGGCGCGCACAGGCTGCTTACCATCGATCTCCACGCTGGCCAGATTCAGGGATTCTTCGACGTCCCTGTCGATAATCTCTACGCCGGTCCTATCATTGCAGATTATGTGTCAAAGAATATCGTGCCTGAGAACGGTATTGTCGTAGTCTCTCCTGACGTTGGCGGAGTTCCCAGAGCCCGCGCAATGGCCGAGGTGCTGAGAGCGCCGATTGCAATTATCGTAAAGAGACGGCCTGAGCCAAACCGCGCTGAGGTAATGGAAGTGATAGGCGACATAAAGGGCAGGACGTGCGTTATGATAGACGATATGATCGATACGGGAGGCTCGATCTCGCTCGGCGCTGCTGCCCTTGCCGAACGGGGCGCAGCCGAAATATATGCCGCCTGCACGCACCCCGTTCTCTCCGGAGATGCGGTCCGAAAGATCGAGGACGCGCCGCTCAAGCAGCTTATTATAACAGATACGATTCCTCTGGTACCGGAGAAGCGAAGCGAGAAGATAACTGTGCTCTCGGTTGCTCCTCTACTCGCGGATGCTATACGCAGAATCCATGAAGAGTCGTCAGTGAGCCAACTCTTTGAAGAGACGTGGACGGGACGGAGTTGAGGTTGATAGTGGGGCTGGGCAACCCAGGCCGGGAGTATATGGGCACCCGCCATAACGTCGGATTTGAGGTTGTCGATACCCTTGCAAGAAGACACAAAACGCGTATCGCCCGCCGGTTAGGCCGCGTGCTCGTGGCCCGCGCCACGATAAATGGCCGGGAAGTCATCCTGGCTAAACCTCAGACTTACATGAACCTTTCCGGAGAAGCAGTGGCCTACATCGCGCGCCGGGAGAAGATCGACCCCTCGGAGATACTGATCGTATACGACGACATGGCCCTCCAACTCGGCAGGATAAGGATACGCCCCGAAGGGTCTTCAGGTGGCCATAAGGGGATGAAGTCCATCATCGAGAGGCTGGGAACACAGGAGTTCCCACGTCTGCGCGTGGGGATTGGCTCCGCTGATAGAGGCGCCGTGGAGCACGTGCTGTCGAAGTTCAGCCGGAATGAGGTTCCCATAGCCCGTGAGGCCGTCCAGAGGGCTGCAGATGCCGTGGAGACGATACTGGGGGAGGGAATAGAACCGGCGATGAACTTGTATAATAGCCCCCATTAGAGAATTCTCTAAACGATATACTTCCATAGCGTGACGGTGCGGATTCATTCTGTCTGTGCCCCCTGAACCGCTGAACAAATGAAACGCATATGAAACGGATGAGACCTTTCATCCCTTCAGCGGTTCAGGAGGCATAGACACACCGAAAGTCAGCATCACGCTGTAATCTGTCGGGGCCGGGCCATTTTGCATTTTGCACTTTGCATTTTTCATTTTGCATTTCCCATGACCGATGCCCCATCACCCATCCTACATCCTACATCTTACATCCGTTTCGATTGCTGCCTGCATGTGATTCCTGCGCCGCTTGCGCGGGTAGAAGATTAAGGAGGCAGTAGCTTGGAGGCAGGTATGGCAGCTAATTTGGACTGGGTACTGGCCGAAGACGTCAGGGGGCACATAATGGACGACGTGCGGCTTGCTGGGCAAAGTATAGAGGTTACCGCAACCGACGGCTATATCGAGATTACCGGTTGCGTTGACGCGGAGGAAGACAAAGAGTTAGCGGTGGAGCTTGCACGAGGCGTTCCCGGTGTGCGCGGAGTCGAGGATAAAATAGAGGTCAGGCCACATTGCTAACAGTGACAAGTGCAAAGTGTAAAGTCAGTGCTTTTATGCTTCGGCTCACTGGGAGCTGAAAGTTCACTTATCAACGAAGACACCTATCACTTGTCACTTGACACTTGACACTTGTCACTTTCGACCTTACCTGCGTCTCTGGCGCGACGAAAGGATCTTCTGCGCCTCTCGGTACTTGACCACAGTTCTCCGTGCTATGTTGAGCCCACGCTCCTGCAGCATCTCCGCAATCGCCTGGTCGGAAAGCGGGCTGCTTCTGTCTTCTCCTGCTATTAGCTCTCCTATGAGGTCCTTGACCGATACGGAGCCGTCGAAGAAGAAGTCGAACGGGACTATTTCTTCGCTTGGGAGCTGGACATACTTATTTGAGGTGGCCCGGCTGATGGTTGACTCGTGGATCTTCAGCGTCCTGGCGATCTTCGTGCGGGTTAGCGGGCGCAGGAACGCCTTCGACGTAGTCTCCATGTAGCCCTGCTGAAATTCCACGACATTCTTCGTTATCATTCGCAGCGTCCGCCTGCGCTGGTTGAGGTTTCGGATAAACAGGTTTGCGCGCTCGACAAACTCAAGTATGTGCTTCTTCTCGTCCTCCGAGTAGTTCTTGCCCTCTCCGCTTTTCAGATCCTGATATGCTTGTTTGTAGTGAGAGTTGATGGTGAGAAGGTGTTGATCGTTCTGAACGACCTCGATCTCATAACCTGCTGGGGTGCGGCGAACAATTACATCTGGACGCACACTGCTGCCTGCGTCGTTCGGCTTGCTTGTCCAGGGATTGCGGAAGGCGCTTGCGGGATACGGGTTGAGGCTGTTCTTGATGAAATCGAGCGCCGCAAGCACTTCCTTCTGCGGGACCTTCAGCCGCCTTGCAATCCTGCCTACCCGCCTTGCGACCATCTCCTGCCAGTAGTTCCTCACTATTGCAAGCGCAACTGGATTTCCCTGGCCGTCCTCCTCCAGGTGTTCGAGTTGTATTCGCAGGCACTCCCGCAGGTTTCTGGCCCCGACCCCCGATGGTTCCAATGTTTGGATCAGGGCAAGGACCGCCTCGACATCCTCTTCATCCCGGTCCAACGTAGCAGCAGCCTCGGCGATTGTG
Source organism: Armatimonadota bacterium (assembly GCA_016190935.1). Classification (GTDB taxonomy): domain Bacteria; phylum Armatimonadota; class UBA5829; order UBA5829; family DTLH01; genus JACPPP01. The sequence goes on from JACPPP010000267.1 coordinate 3,629, forward strand.
CAATCAAGATAGCCGCTGTCGTTGATGTTCGAGAGGAGGTACTCCGCGACGTCGTAATCGTCTCCCGGCACCACAGCGCGGATGAGGGTGCAAAGATGGTTTCTTAAATCTACTTCCGCCTCAACGTTCGACAGGAAGTCGGTCTCCCCCTCGGGGTCGCCAGAGAAGTCTGTCGTGATCTCCAGTTCATGAATACTGAGGTCAACTTCGGCGTCGAGCTTCTGCTTTTGAAAGCTGCAGTCTATGCAGAGCGTCTTGGGCATATCACATCCGTCGCAGGGGTCGTCCTCCGGAACCTCCAGAGCCGGGTTCTCAGCAAGCTCCTGTTCCACAGCCTGCTGGAGCTCCAGTTGAGAGAGCTGCAGGATGTTGTTGGCCTGGATCAGCTTTGGGTCGATCCTCTGCGATAGCGTTTGTTTGAGACTCTGCTCGATGAGCAATTTTCCTATACCCCCTCCAGCCGCAAAAGGGAGATTTGCCAATATATCTTTATTTTCGGCAGACCGCGAGGGATTTCTTAAACGTATGTTCTATCGAGGCGTTTTACTGAACGCCTTCTTACTCTTTGCGGCAGGGGCGCTGATATATGTTTCGGCCCGAAACTTATCAGCTCTTGTACTCGGAGTATATCACGCGAACGGCCAACTGTCAATCACGGTTGGAGTTTGGGGCTGGGGGTTGGGTGTCGGTAAGGGCATGGGGCATGGGTCATGGGGCATGGGACCAATGATGGCCGGGGAGATTCCTCCCCGGCCCAGGTATAGCGGATATGTATGCTGCGGGAACGGCAGGCTTAGGCAAAACTGACGGATTCGCGCCAGTTTGGTTCCCGCAGCATACGCTGAGATACGTCTCGTGATGCGGGAACTGGCTAACTGGCCCCCGATCGCTCGGTGGAAACCTGTCGTTCCTGCCGCGTAAGGCAGTTGACGATTTCCTAACATTACCACCATATTTGTCACACAACCTCTCACATCAGGAGCATCGTTTTTAGCTGAAGGGAAGGGAG
>JACPPP010000277.1 GCA_016190935.1 Armatimonadota bacterium
ACCTCTAACCTCCAGACTGGCCCGTCTCGCGCCGGGCCTGATTGGCCGCACGTCCCCGTGCGGCCGTCCCATCAGTCTATCACCTACCAACTGTTACCTCTTACCTTAAACTTCAATCTAAAATCTAAAATCTAAAATCCCTCCGGTCCCTTTTTCGCGTTATTCGCGCTCATTCCCGGCTTTGTTGTTCGAGTTCCTGCAGGGTCTTTTTCAGTGCGTCGATCTGGCGGCCGTATTCGGCCCAGTCGCCGCTGCGCTGGGCTTCTTCGGCGCGGCTGAACTGCTGCCTTGCGCGGCGCGTTAGCTCAGCAACTTCGGGTGGAGCGGCCGCCGGTCGTTCGGGCGGCGGCGCGGCCTCAGTTGGCCGCCGTTCGGGAGCAGGCGCGGCTTCAGTCGGCTCTGCAGCCTCGGCCACGGCAGGCAGGCCGCTCACTCCCGTGACCGCCGCCAGCGCCTCCGCCAGAGTCGGTTCCATCGCAATGCTGTTCCCCAGCGCTACTATTGCCCGCTTGAACTCAGGGATCTGCGTCGTCGTCGATTCCAGGTACAGCGGCTCAATGTAGAGGATGGAGTTCTCTATCGGAATTGCAAGCAGATTGCCTCGGACTACATTCGATCCCAACTGGTCCCAAAGCGTGAGTTGCTGGGAGATCTCCGTGTCCTGATTCGTCCGTGCCATGATCTGCCTGGGGCCGAAGACCAGCTCACCCCTTGGGAACTCGTACACTATCAGCTTGCCATAGTCCGCTGGGTCACATTTGGCGGCCATCCACGCTACCATATTGTGCTTCTCGGGGCGCACGAGCAGCGCTATCACGACGTACTCGTCGATTGAGGATTCGGGCAGCCTTGTTATGATGTAGTAAGGCTCGAGCTGCCGTTCGCCAGCGCCGTTGCCGGAGGCTACTTCAGGAAGCCTCCAGAGGTCGGTGCCGCTGTAAAAGGTCGATGGATTGGTCATATGATACCTTGAGTAAACCAAAGCCTGGATTCTGAACAGGTCCTCAGGATACCGGACATGCGCCCGGAAGTCCTCCGGCATCTCGTCCGCAGGCTTGAAGACACCCGGGAACACTTTGGAATAGGTCCGGATTATCGGGTCGTCAGGGTCGAAGGCGAACGCTTGAACTTTGCCCGTGTACGCGTCGGTAACGAGCTTCACGGAGTTTCGGATGTAGTTCACACGAGCTGCAGTTGCCTGAAATCCGAATGTTACCGGCTCTGAGTAGGGATACTTATTGGTGGACGTGTAGGCGTCGTGGAACCAGTACAGCTTGCCGTCCACAGTTACAAGATACGGATCGCTGTCGAACTCAAGGAACGGGAAAATCGTCTGTGCCCGCTCAGATATATTCCTTCTGAAGAGCACGCGGCTCGATGCTGTCAGATCTTCGGAAAGCAGGATGTTCACATCCCCGAACCGAATGGCGAAGAATAGCTTCCGTAGTAGAGAGCCGATCACCGGACCAGATTCGGCGGTGTAGACGGTTTCCTCGTCGGCGCCGCCCACAGGGTAGTCGAACTCCTTGCGCTTTGTGTTGACGAGCACATAGTCATTGGTAAGCTCGCCGAAGTAGATCTGGGGCACCTCGAGCTCGATGCCCCCTCGGGTGACGGTAGGAATATCGCTCGCGAAGAAGACAGGCATTCCTTCCGGGTTGACCTCGTTCACCGGGCTCATAGCGTAGCCGTAGCCGTGGGTGTAGCGAAGGTATTTGTTGACCCACGTCTGAGCGGCCTGTGGCGGGCCTGGCAGCTCCCTTGCCGATAGCATGACTTGCCTGTAGGTGCCGTCTATTGTGTAGCGGTCGATATCGACGTCGTGAAAGTCATAATACTGCTGCAACTCCTGAAGCTGCCGGTAGGCTCTCTTTAGAGGCTCATAGTCCCAGAGACGAACGTTCTGGATTGCAGCCCTGTTACGCGAGATTGCTTCCGGCGCTAGTTCGCGGGAGTAATCGAACGGCCTCGATGCGATATTGTCTACGCGGTACGCGCGGCGGGTGTATTCGATGCCTCGGGTTATGTAACGCCGCTGCTTTTGGAATTCGTTCGGTTTTACTATGAACTGCTCAAGCACCGCGGGGTAAATTGCTCCGACGACGAAAGAAACGACGATAAGCCCCGCCACCGCGCCGGCGGCATACCAGATGCCGGGTCGGTAAATGTTCGCCAGGACGGCCGCGCCGCCGATTGCGGCCACGAACAGAAGAATCCAGAGCCCTGGCAAGCGCGCGGCTATGTCTGTATAGCCCGCTCCATAGAATATCTCTCCCGGCGACGTCACCAGGCCGAACATCATGAGCTTATAGCCTGCCGCTTTGAGGAAAAACAGGAGCGCAAGCAGTATTGCAAGATGGGCCTTGACTCCCGGGGCAAATCGCGGGACGTTGCCAAAGAAGTCGATTCCTTCATCCGCATAATGAAGTATGGCAGTTGCTACGGTTGCTGCGAAAAGCGTGAAGAACAGCCAGCCGTAGAGATAGTTCCAGAACGGCAGCCTGAACACGTAGAATCCGATGTCTATGCCGAACTGAGGGTCGGCCACTCCGAAGCTCGTGGCATTCGCGAATTTGAACCACTCGTCCCAGTGAGTTGCGGCCTCAACCCCGACCAGAAAGGCGACGAACAGCGATCCTCCAAAAAGGAGGAGTCCCAATCCTTTCTCAGCAATAGCTCCGATGCGGGCGCGCAGCTCTTCCTCAATACCCGCATAGCGTCTGGTCGGCGGAGGCGCAAGCCGCCTGGCTATCAGCAGGTTCGTATAGACTATGACGAAGAACAGCGCCCCGAGGCTCAGACCGAGGGAGATTCTGGCCCAGATCATCTTCGAGAATATGCTAGTGTAACCGAGGTCGTCGAACCACAGCCAGTCCGTGTACAGCCTTACGATCGTGCTTCCAAATATTATCGCAAGGAGCACGACTATAATTATTCCGATCTGTAAGCGATTCATCACGTTTCCTTTCGAGCCCAGCTCATCAAAATGGTTTTCCCATAAGTTCCCGACATCAAACCTGGGCAATTATAACACTAACTTATCTATAGGGGAAGACCTGCTGCGTCTACTGGTGTCGCGGCTAACCAAAGAATGCCAGGAAGCGATGCCTCTGGAGGGAAGCCAGCACCTCCTGGTCGTCGAGGATGATCGACCTCAGTCTTACCAGCATTCTTGTGTAGTTTCGGAGTTCGATTCCGACCTTGGCCACCTCGAACAGGGGGAACAGGTCTCTCGGAGTCTTGTGTGCTGCGCGCATGGAGCTTATGAACTTCGCGTGGATCTCAGCCGTCCAGTCGCGATTTGAATCGGTGAGATCTGACGCATCGCCGGTCTTGAGCGAGTCTATGATCGCCCGCTTCAATCCGACCGCTGGTTCCAGCGCGTCCTCAATTATGCGATAGACCCGCGAGTCCTGCAGGACATATTCAGGATGCTCCTCCAGGATGAGCCGCGTATCCTCAAGCAGGTCGCGCGCTGAGTTGTGAATTCCGTCGATTATGAAGAATATCTCGGCGAGCAGTGGCGCAGTCTCGCTCCTCTGGTATGGCAGCACCTGCTTTACTGCGATCGACTCCTGAAACCACGAAAGCTCCGCCGAGGCAAGCTCAAAGGGGGGTTTGTCCGCCTGCCATCTCTCCAGAGCCGCCTTTGTCCCCGCCAGATCCCGCCGACAGAAGACTCTGACAGCGGTTTCGAACTCGTCAAATGCTTGCTCTGCAATCTCCGGCAGCCTTCGAGAGAATCTGTCCTCCACTCTCGGCCAGGGCATCACGACGTTTACCAGGGATGCCACCACCACCCCCACAGCCGTGACAAGCGTCCGCTCGCCCGCATACACAACTATGCTGCCTGCCTCCTCACTATGGACCATAATCACCACGACCGTTGCGGCAGCCAGGACGAGCGCGTCCAGCCAACTAAAGACCAGGCAGAGCCACATAACCAGTATAACGGCTGCGGCTGTGGCTACCGATCTTACGTATGGCAGAGGATAGAGGCTTACGAGGGCTATCATGCCGAGTCCGACCAGCGCTCCTATGACAGTCGCCTGAAGCCGCTGCGCGCCTTTTCTGAAACTCTGGAGTACGGTCGGTTGGACGCATATAACGGCGGCGACTCCGGCGAAAACAGGTTCAGGGATGTTAAAGGCGCGGCACACCGCAAGCGAAGCGGCTACAGCCACACCTGTCTTCCACACTCTTCCGCCTATCCTGGGTAATTTGGGCCTCTTCCCTATTCTCCGCATTTTGGGGTATAATTAAGTGTGCAATCGTGGGCGAGCAAACAAAAAAGGGAGCACTAAGTCTCCCTTTTTATTGTTTATTGGCCAAAAAGTCATCGGTTACGCGGCGCGGACGACCTTGCCGGCCTTGATACACTTGGTGCAAGCGCGGATTCGCTTGGTCGAATCGCCGTTCGGAACCGTGACAGTCTGAAGATTCGGCAGCCACCGTCGCTTCGTCCGCGGAGCCCTGAGGGCCCACGAGCCGGAGTGGACATGCCGTATATTCTGTCCAAACTGCGGACCCTTGCCGCAGATTTCGCAAACGTTAGCCATTGATCCTGTGTCCTCCTGAAAGGAATGGGCAAACACTGAATATTACCATGCATTGGGGTGCCTTGGCAAATTTGCCAAAGAAGGGGTCAGGAGCATCGTTTTTAGCATATTCAAGGCATCCTGAGCCTGTCGAAGGGTGCCGA
>JACPPP010000268.1 GCA_016190935.1 Armatimonadota bacterium
GTCTTCTCCTTCGGCGTCAACTCGATATGAAACGGACTCTTCTGAGGCATTCCTCTCCTCCTTTGAGGAGATTATACCACAGAATAATACGTCATCGTATTTATGAAAATGCTTACTTAGTCTGCGTCATCACTTCACTCGATAACAAGAACGTACGCAAATAGTTGATTGGGCCGACTTCACAGAGTCGGCCCAACTACTACCACATTCCGCATTTGCATAGCCCTCGACGGAGGATTCCGCTGGGGGCTTTCGCGCATTATGGTGTAACGGCGAAGAAGGAAGTGGTCCCGGTGGAGGAATCCGCCGGGGGATTTTCTAATTACACAGTGGTTGTCTCGGGCTCTTCAGGCCCGGCTTCGTCAGACAAGCACAAAGTTAGACCAAAATAAAAGTGCTGCATAACCAAGGATTAACCGTTGCTTCGGTCTGCTTGTCTGCCGAAGCCGTCGCCGCAGGCGACGAGACAAAGGTGTAATTAGGTACAACCGATGACCAGATGGCACAATCACTATCTCGACGGGCATCCGCACTTCTGTACGGCAAGCGCGCTGGACTGGGAGCGAGTGCTGGTAGGCTCTGCGGTAGATGTCCTCTATCAGGAATGGGACTCGGCACGAAAGGCGCTGGGGGTGAAGGTGCTGGCATACATCATAATGCCTGACCACTTTCATATTGTCCTTTGGGCTGAGAAGGGTGACCTTATCTCTATGTTCCTCCGTCGGACTCAATCGTTAACATCCCGCAGAATCCGTCCGGGGCTAAGCCTGTGGAAAGAACGTCCGCGTGTGCTCGCGCTTTATTCGTCATCGGCTTTGCGCACGAAAGTCGACTATTTGCACCGAAATCCGGTACGGGCGGAACTGGTGGAGAATCCGGAGGAGTGGGAGCATTCGAGCTACCGGCAATTGGTGCTGGGAGAGCCTGGCCGGGGGTTTGTCTGTGATAGTTGGGAGGGGATCAATATTTGAGAGGTTTGTCTCGTGCCCTGCGGGCACGGCTTCGGCAGGCAAGCGGGCCGAAGCAACGACGTTTGAAAGGCTGATCTCGTGCCCTGCGGGCACGGCTTCGGCAGACAAGCAGTCCGAAGCAACAGCTTATGAAGAGCCGTCACCGCTCACTATAGATACTGTGGCATCTATCCACCTCTCGAAGCTGCTATCCGTCCTCATCAGTCCTCCTACATCGATAATGTTCCCAGGCGCAAGCCCTGATGGTATGCCTGCAATCGGCTTTACCTTAATTCCTGCCTCCCTTGACGCCTCCTCTATGTAGAAGCAATCGAAGAAGACCGCTGTCACGACCTTGGATGCAAGTCCGACTGATGCTGCATCAGCAAGCTGTCTGGCCGAGGCTATTCCTATGCCTGTGTTCTCGGCAATCGTTATCCCATCGCTGCTCTGGCTCCAACCGCTGATGTTGCCTGCCCAATCTTTTGCTTGAACTCTGCAAAAATATCTCTTCCCAAAGGAGCCTGCTGCGGTCTTGGAAGAGACATCCCCCACCCAACCGTCGAAGACGTCACTGCCTCCTGGAGCGGTCCCTATCTGGCAGTTGTAGCCCTGGATTCCCGATGTAGTATCGCTGGCCCCTGTCCAGTTGAATGTGATATTGGTTGCAGACGTGTATGCTCCATCATCCGTGGGACTGGCTGGAGCCATCGGAGGAGTGGTGTCGAGGATGATCGAGTCGCTGTATGTCTGAGAGACGTTGCCCGCGGCGTCCTGGAACTGGACATAGACCCATTTCGTTCCGTCTCCTTCCGGCAGTGTCCAGACCTTTGTGACGGAATAAGACTCCCAGGTTCCCCAGTTCGTCCCGTCGCTGCTGAACCTCATCTGGGAGACACCAAAGCCCGAGTCGGTGGAAGTGAGCGCAAGCATTACCGATCTGGAGTTGGTGTAGACTGTCCCACCATTGATTGATATGCCTCCCGTTGGGGCTGTGGTGTCAAGAAGCTGGAATGTGAGTTCTCCTGCGCCTATCTCTGAATAGAATATATCGGGAGCGACCGGGGAATTGGATGTGGTAGCTCCATAGATAGCACGGTAAGTGTTATTGCCCAGATACTCCAGCTCACCCGTGCCGTCTATGGTGGAAATCCCAAGGAAGTAGCAGTTCTTGTTCTTGGAGTTGTCCTGGCTGCCGTCGAGCTTGATCGGGCCGTCATCACCCCAGAACCAAACTCTCAAGCCGCTGCGCGAAAACTGCAGGGAAGGAACCTTCCTTCCGGTCGCATCGGTCACAAAGGTGATCCGCACAAAAAGCGGTCCCCCCGGCGCCTGGCTGGCGTAAGCAGTCTGATTGCCAAACTGCGAAAAAGGTATGCCTGTCTCCCTGCTCTGCCAGTCGAAAGTGGTCGGATCGCTCGACCGGATGCGATAGTAGCCTTTCGATGCCCCGTTGATATGGACACCAACATACATCCACCACGGCTTGCCGGAGCTGTCCCACGGCACATATATTACCTCCTGGTGGTGCAGGGAGGTTATCGTAGGATCATCTATGTTGACCACCACTCCCCTTTCTGTTGACCACCTGGTCCAGTTATTGCCGTCTGTGCTTGTGTGCAGTTGAATCCTATCCGCCTGGGTCACAGCAGTCTGTCCCGGTATGTCGATGGGCCGTCCGGGGTTGATCTGGACCTGTGTATACATATAGTAGGTTCCATCGACCTTGACGACCTCCGGCTCAATGTAGTTATCGGAGAACCAGGTGTTAGGATATCCATCCTCCTGTCCCTGCCAGAACTCAGGCCGGCTGTGAGGCATCGCCCACGTCCCGCCCGCTCCGGTGTTGGAGACCCACTGCAGCACGTGGTCTCCGTCCCCCAGAGCGCTTCGCCATCGCCCGCCAGCGTACATCCGGTATCGGGATGCATCTTTCGTGATATGCACGCTGTAGTCATAGGCCAACTGTCCTGACGTATAGTCCCGATCTACCGCAGATTGATAGCCGTAGAACTGAGACTGGAAGCGGATGGCGTCGAACCCGGCCTGGTTGCTGAAGTGAATCGTTGACTCTACCGCACCGGCAGGCGAGGCGGCGAGAAGCCAGGCTATTACTGGAGCCCATCGAAAGCTCCCGAAATAGAACTCTAAGAACTTGCTGCTCATGCTTCCTGCCTCCTCGTGACCGAAACACATGTGCTGAACCGACCAATTCACGAGCATCAGCAGGCTTCGGTTTTTCTGTATTGTAGTGAGGTAGAGAGTACCTTCGTAGAGATATACTACCGCACTGATACAAATGTGCATACCTGTCAATACAGATAAAGCAGTCCGAAGCAACTGCTGATGCATAATCCGGGCTATCCCTATGTCTTCGACGCTGTAACTTTAGCTTCCGCTTCTTTAAGTGGTACACCGTCTCGTTCAGGAAGTTTTTGCGTGGGCTCAGCCTTCGGCAGGTTCCTCCACCAGAACCAGTAGAGGCCTGCTACGCCGACCAGAAACAGCGGCAGAGTCAGCCAGAAGGAGGAGTACGACTTTATCACAAGCTGCATTGGAAGCAGGAACATCGTTACCTGCCAGAGAAGGGCAAAGGGCACGGTGATAATATCGTTTCTGTGCTCGCTGGTAAGCTTTTTCTGCTCTTCTTTCGTGAACTGTGCCTTTACAGGTCCCCACCACCCGAACGGGCGGGTCGTCTTGTAGAAGTGCATCATCGTCTCCATCGATGCAATCCTGGTCAGAAGCGATACTCCTACAGTGCCTATGAAAGACAGCCCTGTCATTATGATGAACTGCTGCCACTCGACCATTTGATGAATAAAAGCCCGCTGGAGAATCGAGCCCATGCATCCGAGTAACGCTCCTCCTGCCATACCCCAGGCAGTGGTCCTCCACCAGTAGAGCCGGAGCATCGCTGCCGTGCCGCCTGCTGTCAGGCTCATTATTATCCAGCCCCACAGGTCGTTTATGCTTGAGGCTGTGATCCCCAAGCCGAACCCCACGGCTACAATAACGAGTGTGGTAAGCCACGAGATTGCTATAAGCTCTCTGTTGGCGGCTCTAGGTCTCATCAGGTTCTGGTAGATGTCCCGGACAAAAAGGGCGCTCGCCATATTCACTGTAGCTGTGAAGGTGGACATCATGGCCGCGAACATAGCAACAAGAATAAGTCCCTTAAGCCCCACAGGGATCATCCCTGTAAGCACAGCGGGCAGTATTCTCTCCGGGTTCACCGTCCCGTGGTACCCCACAAGGGCGAGCTTTGCTCCCCAGTCCGCTCCGAATATGCCTTGCAGCCCCTCTACCACCGAGGGAGCATATCGTGCAGGAGACGCGGCTATCGAGCTTGTGAGATCATGCCAGGAGCTTGCCGTGACAGCGGGGAAGCTCTTGTGGATAAGGTCCGCTGCCTGGGATATGGCGGACGGGTCAGGATACATCCCCTTGACCAGATATATCCCCATCACCGCAAACCCGACCATCATGGGCCAGCGAAAGGCCACCGTGATACCCTGAAGAAGCGACTGGGTGCCGCACTCTCTGTCGTTTCGGGCGCCGAAGTATCTGGGTTCTGCCCCTCCATTCATCCCTCCAAGGATGTTTCTTACCAGGTAGAAGAGCGCGAACATTATAAGCGACTGGTAAGCCCCATAACCCTTGGGCATGGACGTGTGCCAGGCCGGGATGGAGTGTGTCCACTGGGAGTTGCCTGTGACCTGGCTTGCAACTGATGCGAGGCTTGATGAATCCGGCACCATCCCCCAGGCTATGAACCCGACTATGACGCAGGTGATCATGATGATGATCCCTTGCAGAAGGTCTGCAAGGACTACCCCATAGAACCCCGCGCACATGGTGTAGATAGTGGTTATGGCGACCAGGATAAGGGCGCAGGTGGTGGGAGGATAAGGAAAGAACATATCCAGAAACAGGCTGGTTCCTCTGACCAGGTAGGCAAGCATACCTATGTTTACTGTGACTCCGAGAACCGCTGATATGACCCTCACCGCGCCCGCTCCACTGCAATGTCCGAACCGGAAGATGGTCCACTCAGCTCCGGTCATACAGCCCGAACGCCTGTGCCACTTGCCTGCATAGGCCAGAAGCAAGGCCAGCACAAGCACCGCGCCCCCTCTGAACTCTATGAAAAGACCTCTCGGACCGAGCATGTAGAGAAAACTGGTGATGATCATCGTGCCGGTCATATCGAACCAGGCGGTCATGCCCGCTATCCCCAGTAGGTACCACGGCATCGACCTGCCCGCGAGGAAGTAGTGGTCCAAGCTGGAGGATGCCTTTCTGGTCATGTAAAGACCGACGACTACGGTGAGGAAGAGGTAGCCTATAATGATGGCATAGTCTGTCGTATGAAGCGCTTGCACTTATCTACTCCCGGTTCGAGTCAGCGAAGCTTTATCTCTGCTATCGAGCGGGCCGGAACGGTTCCCGTTGCTGACCGATCATTTATTTTGACTTCTGTAAAGGCAGCGTTTTCTCCTGCATTCAGAAACAGAAACCTGCCGTCGCCGAGGTCTGCTCCAAAGACCTTATCGGGTTTGAGGTCATAGATGGGGTATTCCATATTAGTAAGGTACTTCTCGATCTTTTTGGAGAGTTTCTTCCAGTTCCTTACACGCAGTACCTCTCCTTTGTCGATCTTCCGCCCCCAGGGGCTTGGCCCGAAGAGCATATCTTCCGGACCCCGATCACCCTCGACGCTCTCAAACCTGCGGATCCCCAGGACAAGCACATTGCCGCCCTTCCTTGTCCACTCTGCGATCCTCCTCGCGTCTTCCGTCTCCATCACAGAACCATGCGCTATGACCAACAGCCTATATCGATCTAGAGCGCCTGTAGCAAGCATAGTTTCGTCTACGAAGTCTACGTCAGTCAGGTCTCTAAGTCTTCTCACTCGTTCGAGGAACCATCCCCACTGGAGGGCCATGTGAGTATCCGGGTACCAGAGGGCGACCGGGACTCCGGGCTTGGGAACGTGGTATAGTTACTTAATTGGTAAGGGTAAACCCCCGGCTCTGCCGGGGAGACTCCCGAAGTTTGACATATGCTGGAGTCGTCCATCATGCTTTATTTCAGGAACCGCTCGAAGTTTCTGAAAGGAGCAATGAATGGACGACTATCAGAGTCTA
>JACPPP010000269.1 GCA_016190935.1 Armatimonadota bacterium
CCGCGGTTCTGGAGGCAAAAGAGACGAACAAGCAGTCACCATGCTTCGTACGGGCAATACCCGAAATAACGAATAATTCTGATTATATAGAAGGAAAACTGGCGGGCGTATGGAAGTACCTCTAGTGGGGTACTCGTCTTTGATTGCGGGGAGGAAGTTGGATTTCAGATTTGAGATTGCAGATTGCAGATTGAAACTGGAGGCTGCCTGCATTCAGGTTTCAATCTGCAATCTCAAATCTGAAATCCCTATGTTGGGGGTGGATGAAAATGGTTTGTGGAAGATTGAAAAAGCGGGAAGGTGTGGCGCTGGTATTTCTGGCGATCTGCATTTTCGTGCTCATTGGGATGGTGGCGCTGGTTGTAGACATCGGCCGGCTTTATGCGGCAAAGCAGAGAGCGCAGAACGTCGCCGACGCATCGGCGCTGGCGGGCGGCTCTTACCTCGACGGCACGCCGGACTGTAAGGGCGAAGTTACAACTGAGGCCGAGGATGTCGGGACTCAGAACAACAATGCCACACAAAGCTGGAAGGTCGAACCTACCGGCGGCGGCAGCCCCGTGACAGTGAGTTTCCCAACCTCCGTTCTAAAAGCCGACGGCACGACTGTGACTGTTAACGAGGGCGATGCAGTGAGGGTTGACTGCCGCGTGCATGTCGAGTACGGTTTTGGAAAGATATTCGGCCTCGATGGTTCAAGCCCCAGCGCCAGCGCAATCGTGATGGTGACACCTGTCACAACGATTACAAGTCCTGATCTTGTGCCGTGGGTAGTTCCAAACACAAAGATCTGGAACGAAGAAAATCCGCTTGAGCCCGGAGAGATCACGACACTTAAGGTCTGCTCCACTCAGGACCCCGATGCGTTCGTCGGTTCGGGAAACTTTCTCGCCATATCCTATGCGGGTGACAGTGGCGGCAATGATTATAGAAATCGCATTATGGGTACGGCCGACCCGATTACTTTAAGCGTCTATGACACTTTGACCGCGGTTGACAGTAAACCCGGTAACATGATCGGTCCGACCAAGCAGGGTATGGAGTATAGAATTACAGGTGATACGTGGACCTACGAGACCTGGGTGCAGGAGGGAGAGACTACCGGGGTGTATCCGGATACTTCGCGTCTCGTCATCGTCCCGATTGTCGAGGACCTTTCCGGCGCCGGAACCGGGCTGACCGAGCTTACCGTCGTGGGGTTCGCCGCGTTTTTCATCGACTCTTACGACCCCGACACGAGGATAGTCGAGGGCCGTTTCGTATCCGCGACCGACATCGCCGGTATTTTGAAGTGGGGAGTCGGCGGTTTCAGTACTAATACAACGATAACTAAGCCTCGTCTTGTTAGCTAACCCGATTTTTTCATCGGCATCAGCAGGCTTCGGCAGACAAGCAGCCCGAAGCAACTGCTGATGCATAATTCAGGCTAACCCAGATTAAGGAGGAAATGGGCTATGGCAGGGAGTACCACAAAAAGGAATGTTCTTGTCCTTGCTATACTGTTCGGTTTGTTGACCAGCCTGCTGGTCTATAGGTATCTGCAGACGGTCAAGGCGGCAAACGAGCAGCAGCGGGCACAGATCGTGTTTACTACGCAGGATATACCGTCGAAGACGATCATAGAGCCTGCGATGTTGACTGTGAGGGAAGTCCGGCGCGGCGAGACGCCGCGCGGAGCCTACGCCAGAATGGAGGCTGTGGTAGGCAAGGTAGCGCTCTCGAACCTCTCAGCAGATACTCCGGTGACCGATCAGGACGTAGAGGAAAAGGGCGCGTCGTTGGGGCTATCGTATGTAATACCTCCTTCGATGCGCGCCGTAACCGTCGCGGTTGACCCGGTGATCGGAGTGGCCGGGTTCCTGAAGCCTGGAGATCATGTGGATGTGGTTGCCACGTTCAATCGGGGGCGTGGGCAAATGGTGGCTAAGACTGTGCTTCAGGACGTGACTCTCCTTGCGCTCGGTTCGCAGCTTGAGAAGGAGAGGATGAAAAAGGAGGGTGGAGATAAGCCCACCTCTCTGGACAGGCGGGATACGGCCACGCTTCTTGTGACACCCGCCGAGGCGGAAAAGCTCGTTCTTGCGGAGAATGAAGGCAAGCTCAGGCTCGTGCTGCGGGCGGCAGGCGATGTGCTGCGCGTAGACAGCGGGGGAATAACAACCCAGACGGTGACTGGAAGGGCCCCCGAAGCCGAGCAGCCGCAAGTGACAGTCCGAGAGTCATCGACAAGGGCGGAACCCGTCGAGCGCCGCCCGGCCTACAGTCCGCCTCCACCGGCACATACTCCTCCTCCGCCTGCCCGACCACAGCCGAAGGTTGCAGTAGACGGCAAAATACAGCCCAAAGAGGCCGAGAAGAGCCCAGGATACCAGATCGAGGTAATCAGAGGCACAAAGGTAGAAAAAGTAACCGTCAACGATGCTGACAACACGAAAAAGGAGGATCAATAGAACGTCCGAGGGAAGTGGCAAGTGACAAGTCAGGAGTGACAAGTGACAAGTGCAGGGAACGCGCTCACTTTACACTTTACACTTGACACTTTGCACTTGTCACTCTACCAGGGATGCTTCGAAAACGCACTTATGAAAACAAGGAGAATGTATTGGGGTCGCAAGCTTGCGCTGGTTGCGGGCGTAGTTCTCGCCGGGCTGGCGCTGACCGCAGGCATGCCTGCGGGCTCACTTAACGAATCACCATCTGAGGAGCCTTCACAGACTCCGCAGTTTGCTGCGGTCATTGAAATTCCACAGGGCGCACAGGCGGAGTTGCCGGTAGACGGCTTGAGAAAGTTCACCGTCGGAGCGCCGAACTTGCTCGACGCGGTGCGGGATGAGTCTGTCCTGCGGCTGGTGGGTAAGCAACAGGGGACGACGGTTCTCGCCGTATGGGGCAAGGACGGGCTCAATTCTTACCAGGTACGGGTGCTTGCGCATCATGAGGCTGGCGCCGCCCTGATCCCGTCCAGCACGGCGGTATCTGGGGCTGCGGTGCTGATGGATCATGAGCAGGGCGCGACCGTCAAAGCTCAGGCGCCGGCCCAGCCGAGACAGGAAGAAACGCCCATACTCCCGCCGGTCTCGATTACGCTTCAGCCGGGTGAGTCGCACCTGATAAGGGGCCAGAAGATAACCCGCACTTCGGTCAGCGAACCGGACATTGTCGATATAGTCCCTGTGTCTCCTGAAGAGTTGCTTGTCAATGCCGTTAAAGAGGGGACGGCAACCGTAAGAGTCTGGGACGACAGGGGACTCTCTACTTATAACATCACCGTTGCGCGGAAGACAGCTACACCGGAGGAGATAGCGGCTGCTATAACCCAGCAGATCGGCATACCGACGATCACCGCGCGCGTGCTGGGAGATACGGTAGTTCTGACCGGCATCGCCCCGACTATAGACATCGCTCAGAAGGCCGGGCAGATCGCCGAGGCATCGGGACGGAAGGTCCTTAACCTTGTAACGGCCGAGTCGGTGTCGCCGGAGAGGGTTGTCGAGGCACTGAAGGCCGCGCTCCCCACCGAGCCGCTGACCTATGAAGTGCTGCCCGACCAGACGGTCATGATGAAGGGGACAGTGGCCGACGAAGAGGCGGCGTTCAGAATCCGGCAGGTCGTCCAGGCGTGGATCGGCACACCTGAGCCGACCGACAGAGGGGCCGTTTCGACAAGGGTTAGCTTTATCGGAGAGGAGATAACCCCTCCTGACGTGGTCGATAAGTCGTTTACGGAAGCCCGCCCGCTTGAGTCCGGTCAGGCCCAGGTCAAGGAGGAATTCAATGTCGGCCGCCATGTCTTCGGAGGCCGCATCGCAAACGGCCCGAGACTGGTTGCCATCGTCGAAGTCAACCCGGCGCTGGCCAGGCAGCTTCTGGTGAGCGCGCAGGTGATCGAAATCGACCGTACCAAGCTTAAAGAGCTTGGAATCCAATGGTCCGAATTACTCGGGACGACGGATCCCGCGCGTCAGGTCGTGATAACAGAGGATAGGCCGGTTGGGGCCACGGTCGTGCCACTCGATGAGGCCGGTCCGTTCAGACGTAACAGGCTGTCGTCGAGCCTGAGGGCGCTCATCACGGAGAACGCCGCCCGAATACTCTCGGAGCCCAAGGTCCTGATTACCGACGGCCATACGGCGCACATTCTGGTGGGAGGCGAGCTTCCAATCCCGATAGCCCAGAACGTGGGCATCGGAACGACTTCCATTTCGGTGCTCTTCAAACCGTTTGGCATCCAGCTTACAGTCAGGCCGAAGATCACTCAGGACAACCGGATTCTTATGACACTGACGCCTGAGGTGAGCGATCTCGATTTTACGAACGCCGTACGGGCAGCGGGTATCGAAATTCCCGCGCTCACGGTCAGAAGGACCACGACTACAGTTCACGTCGGGAGCGGAGATTCTCTGGCCATAGGCGGACTGCTTTCCAGCAGAGATGTCCAGATCGTGGAGAGGGTACCGCTCTTGAGCAAGATCCCTATCATAGGCGAGCTGTTTAAGAGCAGAAACTTCAGGAACGATGTGACGGAACTCATCGTTCTGGTGACGCCGGAGATAATCGAAAGAGACGCCCCTGTGCCGATACCGACGCCTGTGCCGTAGGAAGGGCATGGGGCATGGGAAATGAAAAGTGAAGAATGCAAAATGCAAAATGAGCATACCCGGCCACCGGAAGGATTTTGTTTCGGATAAAGAGATGTGGAGTGCGGCGGCGCGCCGCCGCTTTTAGCTACGGCTGTAATTACAACGCAGGAGAAAGCGGGAGCTAAGCCGCTCCCGGACTCCACACATATATCAAAAGGAGTAATTCCGTTGTTTCGGGGTACCCTTACCCCGAAACCGGTAGTTCGCTGCATGGGGCAGTTTCGGGGAAGGGGTTCCCCGAAACAACTAGACCGGGATTTCCAAATCCCGAACCGATATACGAAGAATGGAGGCCGGTCGGACTTCTGACCTCCGACCTCGGACCTCTGTGTCCAAAGGAGTAGTTCCAGGCAATGTCATCAAGAAACGGCAAGCCAAGGGTACTGATAGCTGCGAAGGAACGCGGGCTGAGGGACCAACTGCGGCAGCTTGTGCTTGCTGACGGCAGCTACGAGATCGCCGGTACGGCCGTGGACGGCCAGGAGGCGGTGCAGCTTTCGGTGCTGCTGCGGCCTGAGGTTATCCTCATCAAATCGGACCTCCCGATCTTCAACGGGTTCGAGGCTGCTGAGATGATCGGGCTGGCAGCGCCGGAGGTTCGTAGCGTGCTTGTTGGCGACGGGCAGCCGGACGCGCAGATACTTCGGAAGGCCATGAGGTCCGGGCTTAGGGCCTATCTCACGTCGCCGGTCTCGGAGCCCGAGCTCCGTGAGGCGCTGGAGAACCTGAAGAACATAGGAGACCGAAGATTCACCCCGGAGTATGAGACGGCGACCGACCCAAGCCAGCTTCCGAAGGTCATAGTAGTGACCGGGGGCAAGGGTGGCATAGGAAAAAGCACGATTGCCACAAGCCTTGCTATGTGCCTCGCTCAACGGTTCCCCGGCAAAGTGGTGCTGTTCGACATGTATACGCAGTTCGGCGACATAGCCACAATGCTCAATATAACTTCACCGAAACCTCTATGTGAACTCGTACAAGCGATGGACGAAATGGATCTGGAGATGCTTGAGGGGTACATGGTGGAACACGAGACGGGGCTTAAGGTCCTTGTCTCCACCACAAATGCACAGCCGATAGATGCGATAAGCGTCAGCAGCGCGGAGAGCACGCTTCACAATCTCAAGAGGGCGTATACCTATATCGTGGTGGACATGCCGCCTATTCTGCATGCCACTACGCTTTATATGTTGTCGCATTGCTACAGCCTGGTCCTCGTCACCAACTTGTTCGATATGCCGACTGTGAGGGACGCGAAGGAACTCTACAGCATAGTGCTGGGGGATTATGTGCCCGAGGAGAAGATATTCCTCGTGGCGAACCGAATATCAAAATACGACCGGCTTACGCTAAGCGACGTTGAACGGCTGTTCGGACGCCCGGTCTCGGCGCAGGTGCCGAACGACCGTAGGCTTGTCTCAGCAGTGAACCAGGGCGTGCCGTTCGTAAAGGCCTACTCGCGCAGTCCGCTTGTGACTGCGGTCGATAAGATTGCGCAAGATATTATACATCAGGAAGCCGTGGGCGTGAACTAGAAGAGGGAGTTATCGCTATGGGCTACGAAATGCTCGAAAAGGATCAGGCATACGATCTCGAAACTTCGGGCGCCTTGGTCTCGGAGATGTCCAGCAAGAAGTTTGTGGAACTGGTCGTCAGTGTCCACGAGCGGATGCTGGAAGGCATAGACGCGGCGGAGCTTCAAAGTCTCTCCAAGGAGGAGAAGCTGCGACGGTCGAGAGAGACGGTCACCTCACTCCTCAAGACTGAGGGCCTGCCTCTGCCAAGCAAGTTGCGGCATCAGATCGCGGTCGAGGCTGTGGCCGAAATCTCGGGTTACGGACCGATACAGCCGCTGCTGGACGATCCCACAATCACTGAGATCATGGTCAACGGGCCGGACAAGATTTACATTGAGCGGGACGGCAAGCTCTACAGAGAGAGCCGCGTCTTCAAGGATACAAACCATGTTATGCGAGTAATCGAGCGGATAGTCCTGCCACTGGGCAGGCGGATCGATGAAAGCAGCCCAATGGTCGATGCAAGGCTGCCGGATGGCTCGCGCGTGAACGCCATAATCCCACCGCTTGCCGTCAAGGGGCCGACCCTTACTGTGCGGAAATTCTCCAAAGAGCCTTACACAGTGGACGACCTCGTTCGGTTCGGAACCATGACCGATTGGATGGCGGAGTTCTTCAGCGCGTGCGTGCAGGCCAAGCTGAATATTCTCGTCTCCGGCGGAACTGGCAGCGGAAAGACTACTACGCTGAACGTACTAAGCTCTTTCGTGCCTTCAGATGAGAGAATAGTGACAATCGAAGACGCCGCCGAGCTTCAGCTTCAGCAGGAACACGTGGTTACGCTGGAAAGCAGGCCCGCGAACCTGGAGGGTAGGGGAGAGATTGCGATCAGGCAGCTTGTGCGAAACGCGCTCAGAATGCGCCCGGACAGGATAATCGTTGGAGAGGTGAGAGGCGGGGAGGCCCTGGACATGCTCCAGGCGATGAACACCGGCCACGACGGTTCGCTCTCCACGGCCCACACAAACAGCCCCAGGGACGCTCTGGCGAGGCTCGAAACGATGACGTTGATGGCGGGAACTGATCTGCCATCGAGGGCAGTAAGAGAGCAAATTGCAGCAGCTATGAACCTCATCGTCCACCAAGCGCGACTCCGGGATGGCAGCCGAAAGGTAGTCCAGGTCTCGGAGGTCCAGGGGATGGAGGGCGACGTGATCGTGCTCCAGGACATATTCATCTTCGACCAGAAGGGCGTGGACGCAAACGGAAATGTGATCGGCGAGCACAAGCCGACGGGGCTGAGGCCGAAGTTCATTCAGCGGCTGGCTCAGCAGGGGATAGAACTGCCGGTGGACGTGTTCCGGTTTCAGGATGACAAGCGGAGGAGATTCTGATGAAGCTGGATTCCGGTTTCATATTTGTTCTCTTGATGACGCTCGGAATTGTTGTTGTAGTCTACGTAGGCTATGTGATTGTAGACGCGGTATGGCTGCAGAGGTCCCGGATCAGACGGCGTGTCGATGCGCTTGCCGGAGCAGGCGCGAGCCGGACGGCTTCCCCTCAGCCTGCTCAGCCCGAGTTGTCATTGTCCGAAGAAGAGTCACTTCCGCTTATCGCAAGGATACTATCGAGCCGTGGATTTGCCGACAGACTGTTTCTTATGCTGCTCAGGGCGGGTGTCAGGCTGCGACCGAGCGAGTTCATCGGCATAGTTTCCGGTCTTTGTCTGCTGCTGATGATGATTGTCGCGCTCATTCTTCCCACGGGAAGCCTGCTCGTGCGTCTGTTGAGAGAACTTCTGGCGCTGATTATCGGCATCGCAGTGCCGTTTAGTTACATCAAAGCGCTGCAGGCCAGAAGGCTTGCGAAATTCAACTTGCAGCTTCCGGATGCGCTCTCTCTTATAGGTTCGGCCATCCGAAGCGGCTATAGCTTTCCAAGAGCGATGCAGATGGTGGCCGACGAGATGCCCGCGCCGATCTCTGAGGAGTTCCAGCGCGTTATCAACGAGAGCAACGTCGGGCTCAGCATGGATCACTCCTTTCAGCGGATGGTTTCCAGGGTGGGGAGCTACGACCTGGAGCTTGTGGTAACGGCCGTTGTCATTCAGCAGCAGATAGGCGGAAACCTGGCGGAGATCATAGACAACATCGGCGAGACGATTCGTGACCGCGTGCGGGTGCAGGGTGAGATGAACGCCCTCACTGCGGACGGCAAGCTTTCAGGGATAGTTCTCATAATGCTGCCATTGTTCCTGGCCGGAGCGATACTCATTTTGAACCCCGGTTATCTCAAACCGCTCATTGCTGAGCCACAGGGTGTGATGATGGTCATAGTTGGGGTCTGCCTGCAGATAGTCGGCGCGATTGTGATCAAGAAGATGCTGGTTCTGGACTATTAGCGCGACTTATGCATCAGAAGGCTTCGGCAGACAAGCAGTCCGAAGCAACTGCTGATGCTCGTGAATGAGTCGAGTTAGTGGAGGGGCGTATGCTAATTGTAATATTCATCTGTTCATTTGCCACAGTATGCCTGGCCACCGTAGGGCTCACTATGAAGGGGGAGCAGGCGCTGGTCCGCGACAGGGTCGAGGCTCTCAGGCTGCTTCTGGAGCAAGATATCGAGATGGTGGCGCCGGAGCTTACGAGTCCGTTTGGTGAGCGAATAATCAGGCCGTGGCTCAGGAAGGTCTCGGAGGTCTTTGCGGGGCTGCTGCCGAGCAATGCGGCCGCGAATATCGCGGCCAAGTTGGAGCAGGCAGGCAATCCACGGAAGCTCAAGCCAGCCGAGATGCTTGGACTTAAGGTGCTCTCATTCTTCTTTTTCACCGCGCTAGGGCTTCTTGCGGGGTTGTTTCTGCTTGACGAGTCGCGTCTGATCTATCGGGTGCTCGTGCTTGGGATGGGAATGATAGTCGGCTACACACTGCCGGAGGCACAGCTCGACCGGGCTATAAGAGAACGGCACAGGCAAATGCGCAGGTCACTTGCAGATTGCCTGGACCTGCTTGTAGTTTGCGCTGAAGCCGGCCTCGGTCTCGACGGGGCGCTGGCGAAGGTAGTAGAGCGGATGAAAGGGCCTCTCAGCGAAGAATTTCGGAGGGTGCTGCAGGATATGTCCATCGGCAGAACCAGGATGGAGGCGCTGAGAGCTATGTCCAAGCGGGTGAAGATGTCCGAGCTTACCACATTTGTTGCGGCCATCCATCAGGCAGACCTGCTCGGTGTCAGCATTGCCCACGTGCTGAGGGTCCAGGCCGAGAGCCTGAGAATGCAGAGGAACCTGCGGGCACGCGAGGCTGCGGCCAAGCTCCCAGTCAAAATGCTCTTCCCTTTGGTCTTTTTCATATTCCCCGCGATTCTTATCGTCCTGCTCACTCCGGGAGTTATCCAGATCTACCGCGCGCTGGCAAGGTAACTAGATCAGAGGCCGGAGGGATTTCAGATTTTAGATTGCAGATTGAAGAAGGCTCCACCGATGGCCCGGCCCGTTTCGCGCCGGGCCAAATGTGCCGCACTTCCCAGTGCGGCCCCAACAGGCCAGATTCCTCGCCTCCCCACTTTCCCCGTCTCCCCGGTTCTGGAGTCGTTACGTTGGCGTTGTGAACTAATGAAGACTTCAATCCAAAATCTGCAATCTAAAATCTGAAATCTGCAATCCGCTAACCCCCAGCCCCTTTCGTACGCTGCACCTTCCAATTTCTCCTGCTTCGGCTCCCTGCGTACAGGCAATGGCCCCTGGCATAAACCGTCTTCCATGTTATGTGTTCTGACGGCTGTGTCGCTTGTCCGGCTCAGCCGTTTCTGATATAATGTCAGCCAGCGGAGGCTGCGTTCAGGCGCTTCTTATAAGCGCCTCTCGGCCTCCGTAACATTTGGAAGAGGTGTAGCCGAAAATGCAAATTCGGTCGCTAGTAGCATTAATCATCACTATGGTTTTGACGTCGGCGCTGGCTGCGCAAGTCGTGGCCGCGGACGCGCTTCCTGTGGGATATGTCGATATCCCCGCAGTGTTCCAGGACTACGAAAAGACCAAGACATCGAACACAGACCTGGAGGCTTTCAGCAAGCAGTTGATTCAAAAGCTGCAGACTCTTACTGAGAACAAGTTGCTCGCCGAGAACGAGCGAAAAGAGCTTTCTGACCTTGCCGTAAAACCCAACGCAACGGACCAGGACAAGGCCAGGATCAAGGAACTGCAGGATCGAGAGAAGGCGCTGGACCTCGAGCTAAAGGACCTTCAGAATAAGAAGGAGCCGACGGAGCAGGAGAAGGCCCGGTTAAAGGAACTCCAAGACAAGAGCTCGAAAGCCGATGAGGAAATCACTAAGCTCCGAGAGTCCTCTGAGCAGCAGTTTGAGGACAAGAAAGAAGAGATGAGCCAGCAGATTCGGGATGATATATTGAAGGCTATCGACGCTGTGGCCAAACAGAAGAACCTGAACATGGTGGTCGATAAGATGGCAGTCCTGTTCGGTGGCACGGACATCACGCAGGATGTGTTGGCGCAGTTGAACGGCAAGAAAAAATAGTTAGCCCGAATTATTCACGTTCATCAGCCGGCTTCGGCAGACAAGCAGTCCGAAGCAACGGCTGATGAATAATGCAGGTTAGGATTAGCTTGTGGATGTGAGGACAGTTCAGGGATCGTTGGTCGCGGTTTGTGCGGCTGCTCTGGCCATCACCGGAATAGGGTGGCACGTGGAGCAGCGGTCCGTTGAGCCTGCCCCGGAGACTGTGTTTTGCGACATTAACGCACTGACGCAATATCACCCTGCATCAAGGCAGCTTCGGCAGGCCGCAAAGCTGCAGGAAGTGTTGAGAACCTCTGATGCGCCGGTGATGTCCGCTGTGGAGGTAGAGCCAGTCGCTCTGACCGAGGTGCCATCATTCACCCTGCCGGATGGTCAAGCTGAGATGCGAGCCAGGCTGGAGGAGAAAGCCGAGGAGCAACTGGCGAAGGTCCGCAAGCATTCGGTGGCGCTGTTGCGGGCAGGGCTGGGCGAAAAGCGAAAAGAACTGGAGGCCCGCGTGCAGGTCAACGAAGTTGAAATAGGCCGCCGGGTCGAGCGTGATGTTACGGTTGGGCTGAGGTCTCTGGACGAAGAACATCAGTTCGAAAGAGTTGATGCCGGTATTAAGCTTGCAGCGCTGAAGGCGCAGCTCGCATCGTCCGCAGCGGATGCTGATCGCGTCAAAGCAGCGATAGAGAGCAAGGAAAAAGAGCTTGCCGATGTGAGGGACAAACTCTCCCGGGACCAGGAAGACCTCAAAGCTAAGGCCGCACTGGTGGTTGCGCAGGCAAGAAAACAGAACAAGGCCGAGATAGAATACGAGCTGTCGCAGATAGAAGAGCGCGAATCGCAGCGGATCGATCGCTCGATCCGTGATCAGCAAGAGAGGCTGCATCGCGACTTGAGGAACGGGGGACATGCCTGGCAGGATGGGGAACGGGCCGGAGTCCGCAGTTTGAACGCCGATATCGGGCTGCAAAGAGCGGCGGAAGCGGGCTCCAAGGCAAGATCAGGTTTCAAGTCCTCTGCGGCTAGGCCTGCCGGCGAACTGATAGCAATGGAAGCCTCACTGCGGAAAAGGATAAAAGTTGAGATCGAGGCGGTGGTAAGAAGGATCGCAAGAGATAACGGACTGCGAGTGACTTTTGTGTCCAGCGGAGGGGCGAGGGACGGAACCGAATGGTTTCGTGAGCGCCTGCCCTATTCCGAGGTCCGAAGGTCAGGTTAGGAGCCGAGCATGGCCCGCGTTACGCTTCGCGAGCTTGCGGAAGCAGTTTCCGGAGTGGTGGAAGGCTGTGGCGACGTGGTCATCACGGGCGCGGCGAGCGTAAGCGATGCAGGGCCGGGTGATATAGTCCTTGCCGAGAGCCGAAGGTATCTTGCCCAGGCGGAGAAGTGCGGCGCTTCCGCTGTGGTTTCGGCTGAGGGGCCGTGCGGAGACAAGCCGGTGGTCCGGGTCGAAGATCCGCGCAGGGCGTTCGTGGAGATACTGAGAATACTCGCTCCACAAGAGAAGCCCCTGAAGCCGGGGGTCGATCCAGTCTGCCGGGTCGGAGAGAGGCTGTCCGCAGGCGAGGGTGTCTCAATCGGTTACGGGTCCTGGATAGGGGATGACGTAGAGATAGGACGCGGCAGCGTCATCCATCCATTAGTTTATCTGGGAGACGGGGTTCGGATAGGCGAGGGAACGGTTATCCATCCCCGTGTTGTGATCTACAGCCGCTGTGAGCTTGGATCGAGGGTAACGGTTCACGCCGGGACGGTAATTGGAAGCGACGGGTTCGGATACATTCCAGTAGGTGAAGAACTCCAGAAGGTCCCCCAGATAGGGACGGTCGTGATAGAAGACGATGTGGAGATCGGCTCTAACGTCACGATCGACCGGGCGAAGACCGGGGCGACAAGGATAGGCCGAGGGACTAAGATCGACAACCTGGTCCAGATAGCTCATAACGTCAAGACCGGCGAGTCCTGCATAATAGTTGCGCAGGTGGGACTCGCCGGGAGTTCTGTACTTGGAAATGGTGTAACGGTCGGTGGCCAGGCCGGAACCAAGGACCACGTGACGGTGGGAGACGGCGCGATAGTTGCGGCCAGAGGGGGCGTATTTGGCGATGTGCCAGCAGGCGCAACTTATTCCGGTTATCCGGCGCGGCCGCACAAGGATCAACTGAGGGCGCATGCGGCGTTACTCCGGCTCCCGGATACGCAGAGGAAAGTTGAAGAACTGCAAAAAGAGGTCGAACAGCTTAAGGATCGACTGGCGCAGTTGGGCGGTGAAAGGGTTGAGTCCAAATCAGACTAAGAATATAGCCCGGGAGTCTCGGGGCCTTCAGCCCCGGCTTCGGCATCCTTCGACAAGCTCAGGATGCAGTCCGAAGCAACCGGATCGCAGTCTCAGGGCGGGCTGCAGGTTTCAAAGGACGGTAGCTGAGAGTGTAACGGTCCGCGGCACAGGGCTTCACAGCGGGGATAGTGTCGCGGTTGCAATACATCCGGCGGATGAGGATACAGGCGTAGTGTTCACGGCAGGCGGTGAGCGCGTTGCCGGTCTGGTCGAGAACGTCGTCAGCACCTCCAGGGGAACTACTATCGGACGCAATGGCACCCGCTTCGCTACAGTCGAACACCTCATGGCTGCGCTGCACGGCCTCGGCATAGACAACAGTTATGTGGAAGTCCAGGGGTCGGAGATGCCGGCGCTGGATGGAAGCTCTATCCCGTTTGTCGACGCAATAAGCTCCATTGGTTTGGAGGACCTTTCCAAGGAGCGTACCGTTCTCACGCTGCGCGAGCCGGTGTGGGTAACCCAGAACGGAAGTTTTATCCTTGCTGTTCCGTCGAACCAACTCAAGGTCACATACGTATTGCGATACGAGCATCCGCTTATCGGCGCCCAGACGTCGAGCTTCGTGTTCAGCGAGTCGGGTTTCAGGCGAGACATCGCACCCGCGCGCACGTTCGTGGTCTACGAAGAGATCGCAGGACTTGTGTCCCAGAGGCTGGCGCAGGGTGGGAGTCTTGCTAACGCAATAGTGGTGTGGCAGGACAGGCTATCCTCTGATCTCAGGTTCCCAGATGAGTTGGCGCGGCACAAGGTGCTGGACCTGATCGGCGATCTGGCATTGCTCGGAGTAGGATTTTCGGCTGAGATTGTTGCAGTCAAATCCGGGCACGCGCTCAATGTGGAGTTTACACGAAAGATTGCTGCGCAACTTACTGCGGGGGAGACCAGAGAGGCGGCGTGATATTAGCCCTACAACGACGAGTTCAACTGGGCGAATGAATTCGCGGCAACGTAGCACGAAGTCCCCCTTCGGGGACTGGTGGGTCATTTGCTACGAAAAGAGCCATTGTCACCCTGAACTTGTTTCAGGGTCTGCTGAGTGTGAAGAGATGCTGAAGCAAGTTCAGCAATGACATTACGGCGATAAGCAGGGCAAATAACCCACTCGTCTATTAGTCGGCGGAGGCCGACTTCGTGCCTGTTGCCGCGGTTTTAACCGCCCGGTTGCGGCGGCACAAATCAGACGGATAAAACGGAGGCGACAAAACAATGGCGAGCGAAGTCGCTCAAGCTGGAGCCGGACAGGAGGGAAGATCGGCTGTGGGTTTGTTGGTTGATAGGGGGGCTGAGCGTATGCTCGATGTGGAGGCGATCAGGGCGGTGCTCCCGCACAGGTATCCATTCCTTCTTGTGGACAGGATTCTGGAGCTTGACCCGGGCAAGAGGGCGATTGGGCTGAAGAACGTGACGATAAACGAGGAGTTCTTCGAGGGGCACTTTCCTGGACACGCCGTGATGCCCGGCGTCCTTCTTGTGGAGGCCATGGCGCAGGTGGGAGGAGTCCTGCTGCTGTCGATGAGCGGGAATGAGGGCAAGCTTGCGTATTTTGGGGGCATGGACAAGGTGCGGTTCCGCAGGCCGGTCCTGCCCGGCGATACAGTTATTACCGAGGTCGAGCTGATGAAGGTTCGAGGCTCTATTGGCAAAATACGCGCGGTTGCCAGCGTTGACAATCAGGTTGCTGCCGAAGGAGAATTCATTTTTGCACTAGTAGACCGAGACAGGCGTAGAGAGACTGTCAGCGAGGACGGTGATGGTCCCTGTGAGTGAGGCAGGAATGAAGAACGCAGAAGTCGCGATGGCAATACACCCGAGCGCGATAATCCATCCATCTGCGGAGCTTGGTGTGGGAGTAGAGATCGGGCCGTATTGCGTAATCGGGCCTGATGTCAGGATAGGAGATGGAACGAGAATCGAATCTCGTGTGATTGTTGAGCGATTCACTACGATAGGCCGCAACTGCCTGATATGTACATCCGCCGTGCTGGGTGGACTTCCCCAGGACTACAAGTTCCGTGGAGAACGGAGCTTTCTCGATATCGGCGACAATAACGTTATCCGTGAGTTCTGCACCATCCACCGAGCCAGCGGCGAAGAAGAGTCCACAACCATCGGCGATAATAATATGTTGATGGCGTATTGCCACATCGGGCATAACTGCAAGCTCGGAGATGGTATTACGATGGCAAATATGGTCGGAATCAGTGGACACGCGCTGATAGAGGACAGAGTTGTGTTCGGAGGCATGGTTGGGGTTCATCAGAATGTTCGAATAGGAAAGCTCGCGATGGTCGGCGGAATGTCGAAGGTTTGCCAGGATATTCCGCCATTCATGATGGCAGACGGCAGGCCGACAAAAGTTTACGATCTGAACGTAATTGGGCTTCGTAGGAGCGCTGTTCTTCCGAGGGTGCGGGCAGGACTGAGGCAAGCTTACAAGTTGCTTTACCGCTCGTCGCTCAATATCTCCCAGGCTGTTGAAACGATTGAAAGGGATGTCGAGCCGAGCGAAGAGCTGGACTATCTTCTGGATTTCATAAAGAACATCAGGTGTGGTCACCACGGCAGACAGCGGGAGCATCCGAGGAGCTGAGCTTGTTTTGCCGTCCATAGCAATAGTGGCCGGGGAGGCATCGGGAGACGCAAGCGGCGCAGCGCTCGCTCAGGAGATGAGGAGGCTGAGGCCGGACCTGTCGATATGGGGGGCCGGCGGGCCGAGGATGCGCGACGCAGGAGTCGAGCTTGTAGCAGACTTCTCGTGGGCGGGTGCGATCGGCGTTTTGGAATCGCTCAAGCTGGTTCCGCGACTCCTGGCAGAACTTGCCAGGATGAAGAAGGAGTTCCTTGGGCGCAGGCCGGACGTTTTCGTGCCGGTCGATTTCGGCGCGTTCAACGTTCCTCTTGCCAAATTCGCCAGGGAGAATGGGATAAGGACCGTCTACTACTTTCCGCCGGGTTCCTGGAGGAGGCGTCCGAAGGATGTTTCTCGTCTGCTATCGGCGTCTGACAAGATCATAACACCGTTCCCCTGGTCTCAGGAACTTCTCTCCTCCTCGGGCGCTGACGCGGTCTTTCTCGGGCATCCTATGTTGGACAGAGTCGCGCCGACGACATCGCGCGCGAGGTTTCTTGAGGAGCTGGGAATAAGTCAAGAGATGAAGGTTATTGGGCTGCTGCCCGGGAGCCGGCCGCACGAAATAGCGAGTATAATGCCTGCGTTACTTCAGGCCAGCGTATTGATAAGCCGTGGACTGCCACAGGTGGGCGCGTTTCTGATGCCTGCCAGCTCGGACCGCGCAGCAGCGCAGATGTCCCGGATTACCAGGAGCATCGTTTGTGAGCGCCTTATTGGGGCCGGATTTCAAATCCGGCCCCATCAACAAGGGGAAGTCCGGTCCCAACAAGGGGAAGTCCGGCCCCAACAAGGGCCACCACGCATCCTGTGCCTGTCGAAGGATGCCAGTGACGCAGCAGGTGGTCCCGTCTATCGGGTGCTGATGGACCGTGTGTACGATGTTATGGCGCACTCCGATCTTCTAATCACCTGCTCAGGGACCGCGACGCTTGAGGCGATGATTCTGGGCGCTCCAATGATCATCGTCTATCGCGGCTCCAGGATAATGAAATTCGAGTATATGTTTCGGAAAGGGATCCTCGAGGAGTTCATCGGGATGCCCAACATAGTTGCCGGGAGGGAAATATGTCCGGAATTGCTGGGAGACGAGGCGTCGCCGGAAGCGATAGCGGGATTGGCGAAAGATTTCCTCGTGAGGCCGGAGGAACTACAGAGAATGCGCTCGGAACTCCAGAAGTCGAGGAAGACGCTTGGCGAGCCTGGAGGAACCAGTCGAGCTGCGAGGACAGTGCTGGAGGTTGGCGGTCTGCTTTAGAGCGCGTGACGAGGTTCCTGTTCTTAAGACGGACTTTTTTCCTGTCTTGCGGGGTTGTGCTTCTGGTGGTTTTCGGCCACCCGAACGTAATAGGCTACGCTGCCGGTCTGCTGCTAGTGGCGATCGGCCAGGCTCTCAGGATTTGGGCCGCCGGGCATCTGGTCAAAACACTCGATTTGACTGTGAGCGGCCCGTTTGCATGGGTGAGGAATCCGCTTTACATAGGCAGTCTCATAATTGCGTGCGGCTACTGCACAATGTTCAGCGGATGGCTTGTATGGCTTGTTGTGATTCCCCTTTTCTTTACGATCCACAGCTCGGCTGTAATCTGGGAGGAGAGGTTTTTGCGCTCGCAGTTTGGAGCGACTTTTGAGGATTACTGCGCGCGCGTGCCGAGGTGGATACCTCGGCGACCGGCCCAGGGTGCCGCTGCTCGCGGACGCGTCTCCATTCGGCAGTTGAAGATAAACAAAGAACACAGGGGGCTTATCGGAACTTCAATCGTCGTACTGGCATATCTTATAAAGCTCCTGGCGGGATAGAAATGGGTTCTCGGAAGCGGCTAACTGCATATCTGGCGACAAACAAGTGGCGGTTCATCGGCGGCGCGTTCTTCAGCGCAGGTGTGGCGGGGATCAACTTGTATACAGCCTCGCTTCTGAAGCGGTTCCTGGACGCCACGATGTTCAGCAGTTGGCACGAGGTCTGCATAGTGGCGATACTGTTCGCGGCGCTGCAGATTCCGAAGGGGCTGGCATCGTTCGGTCAACACTACCTGCTTGCCTCGGCCACAAACCATATCGCGGCGGCCATCAGGGACGACGTATATAGCCATCTGCACCGTATGTCGCTCAACTTCTTCGAGCGGAACAAGATCGGCCATCTGATGTCCCGGATGACGAACGACGTCGGCTTGATCCAGAACGGTTCCGGCGCTGTGCTCGACGCGGTCGCCGCTCCGATGATGGTGATCGGCGGCATCAGCTACATGTTCAAGATCAACTGGATTCTGGCGCTCGTGGCAGTCGTGTTCGCGCCGGGTATGAGCATAGTTATAAGCAGAATAACGCGCAGGATGCGCAAGCTCACCATGACGCTGCAGTTCCGGCTGGCCGATGTCGCTGCAGTTCTTGAGGAGACATTGGCAGGCATCAGGATAGTGAAATCGTTTGGAATGGAGAAGCACGAGGTACGGCGGTTCGCAGACCAGAACAGAGCTAGTCTAATGGCCGCGCTGAAAGGGGCTCGCAGGAGCGCGGCGGTAACACCGGTCACGGAGTTCGTCGGCGCTCTGGCTGTCTGCGCGGTTGTGCTTGTCGGAGGCTATCTGGTTGTAGAAAAGATGATGACGCTCGGTGATCTCACGGCCTTTGCATTTATCTCGTTCCACGTTGCCAGCTCCGCGAAGGCAATCGGAAGGCTTAACGTTACCTACCACCAGGCTATGGCCGGAGTGGAGCGGATCTTCGAGATTCTGGACGAACAGCCCGACCTCTCGGATGCGCCGGATGCAATTGAGCTAGACGAGGTGGAGGGCTGGGTGGAGTTCCGGGATGTTTCTTTCTCTTATCAGACTGGGGAAGAAGTCCTTTCGGGAATTTCGTTTACAATGGAGCCCGGCAAGGTGGTTGCGCTGGTGGGGCCGAGCGGAGCAGGGAAATCTACAATCGCGAACGTGATTCCGAGGTTCTATGACGTGACAGGCGGAGCGGTGCTGGTGGACGGCAGCGATGTGAGAAAGGTCACTGCAAGCTCACTGCGGCGGCACATCGGAATAGTGCCCCAGGAGACGGTCCTATTCAGCGGGACTATCAGAGACAACATAGCCTACGGCAGGCCGGATGCGACCGATCAGGAGATCGAGGAGGCGGCGCGCGCGGCCAACGCTCACGATTTCATTGCGCAGTTCGAGCAGGGTTACAACACAATCATCGGTGAGCGGGGCGTCAGGCTGTCCGGCGGGGAACGCCAGAGGGTCTCGATTGCAAGAGCGATACTCAAGGACCCTCGAATCCTCATCCTGGACGAAGCTACCAGCTCACTTGACTCAACATCTGAGCGGCTCGTTCAGGAAGCCCTTGAGGTGCTCATGAGAGGGCGCACTACTCTGGTCATTGCGCACAGGCTGTCCACGATTACGAGCGCGCATAAGATAATCGTCCTTGCCGGCGGGAAAATAGTCGAGCAGGGGTCGTTCGATGAATTGATGGAGCGCGAAGGCATGTTTGCGCGGCTTTATCGCGCTCAGTTCGACGTGCAAGCGTTCGCCTCAGCGGCAGGCGCGGGTGGTCCGGGTGAAACATCTCTGGAAAAGAGTCAAGATTGAGATATTCTGGCGGCTGTTGTGGCTGATCTCGACGTCGATTGCTTACACGGTGCAATTGCGAAGTTTTGGACACGAGCAGCTTGACGAGTGGCTGGCTTCTGGCAAGGGAGGGATAATAGCCACCTGGCACGGCGCCACTATGCTGCCCATATTCTTCTGCAGGCACAAGGGGCTCTGGGCTATCATATCCCGCTCACGCGACGGTGAACTGCAGAACTGCCTTGTGAGAAGCCGAGGTTTTAATACCATTCGCGGGTCTTCCGGCAGCAAAGGCGTGAGGGCGTTTTTGGAGGCTGCGAAGCGAATCAAGGATGGCGCTGTGGTGGCGATCACTCCCGACGGGCCGAGGGGACCGGCAAGGGTGGTGCAGTCGGGCACGGTCTTATTGGCGGAGCGAGGTAAGTGTGCTGTGCTGCCGATCGGGGTGGCTTGCAGGCAGGCATGGAGGCTCCGCTCCTGGGATAAACATATGATTCCCAAGCCGTTTGCGAGCGCTGTGCTGGTCTTCGGCGAGCCTGTTCAGGTCGGTGCTTGTGAGACGGAGGAGCAGCGGCAGATGTGGGCGCAGAAGATAGGAGATGCGCTTGACCAGGCCGACGCGGACGCGGCGGAGGCGTTGCGAGGTGGTATCTGACAACCTGAACCGGGGAGACGGGGAAGATGGGGAAGCGCGGAATCTGGAATTCCCCGTCTCAGATCATTCCTTTCTTCCCCGGTTCAGTTATTCCTATGCTTCGGCGGCAGGTTGGCCTTCGGCTCTCAGCGAGCCGAAGTAGAGTGACTTGATCCTACTGCGTTAAATAAGAATCGGATTTACCGCTTTGATGTTGTGTCGGAAGCATATGGAGTGCGAGGGCTTGACCTCGCTTTGTCTACCGATGACAGATTAGGCTCTCACAGTACAAACCAAGACTGTAGTCGATAAACAAAGCGGCGTCAAGCCGCCGCACTCCACACGGGAACACTTTGCATTACAGCGGGTATGCGATAGACTCTGAATCTACTTAACATAGTAGGATTGACACTTGATACTTGTCACTTGGCACTTT
Organism: Armatimonadota bacterium; assembly: GCA_016190935.1. Classification (GTDB taxonomy): domain Bacteria; phylum Armatimonadota; class UBA5829; order UBA5829; family DTLH01; genus JACPPP01. The sequence continues at coordinate 20,283 of JACPPP010000269.1, forward strand.
AGACTTTAGACTTTGGACTTGACAATGCGCGTGCTGTATAATCTGTTCTTGCTTGTTCTGATCCCGCTGCTGGTTTGTTATTATCTTTACAGGGTATTCGGTAGTGGGAAGTCCCGTGGTTCCTGGCGTCAGCAGATGGGCCTGCTCCCGGAGGAAGTCCGGCGGCGGTCTGCACGGCCGAGGGTCTGGCTTCAGGTTGTGTCCGTAGGCGAGGTCGTTGCCAGCACGTCCATCGTCAATGAACTCAAGCGGCTGGTCCCGGACGTGGAACTGGTAATCTCCACCACCACAGCTACAGGCCAGGAGATGGCAAGAAGGTCTATACCCGATGCCGAGCATGTGATTTACTTTCCGCTGGACCTTCCGGCTGTGGTCCGAAGGTCGATAGAGGTGGTGCAGCCGGACGTGTTCGTCAGCGTTGAAAGCGAGATATGGCCGAACTTCCTTTCGGCGGTCCGACAAGAGGGCATCCCGGCGTTGGTCGTGAACGGCATCATCTCCGACAGGACGTATCGCTGGGGGATGAGACTCCGGCCGACGTACAAATGGGCGCTGTCGAACGTCCGGCGGTTCTTGATGCAGACGAGCGCGGACGCTGAGCGGATTATCTCGCTTGGCGCCCCGAGGGATCGTGTAGAGGTTTGCGGCAACTGTAAGTTCGACCAGGAGAACGGCGCGCTCAGCAGGGAAGAATTCGAGGAGATGAGGCGGAGGTTCGGTTTTACAAACGGCCGAAGGGTGTTTATTGCGGGGAGCACAAATCCGGGTGAGGAGGAGCCTGTGCTTGGCGCGTTTCTGGCAGCTCGAAAGGAGCATCCTGACCTCTCGCTCGTGCTTGCTCCGCGGCAGATAGACCGCGCCGAATCAATTCAGGAAATGGTGCGCTCTCTTGGGCTTGCCTGCTGTCGCAGAAGCGAGCCGGAGAGCGCTGTAAGCGGAAGAGATGTTGTCATTCTCGATACGTTTGGGGAGTTGGCGAACGTCTACGGCATCGGGGATGTCGCGTTTGTCGGTGGGAGCCTGATTCCGAAGGGAGGGCACAACATCCTGCAGCCGATAGCGCACGGCAAGCCCGTGTTATTCGGACCATTCATGCACAAGGCCAGGGATGTGGTCTCGCAGGCAAAGGCCGCCGGGGTAGGGTTTGAAGTCTCGGATGGCTCGGATCTGGGGCGGCGGGTCGCCGACCTGCTTGCCAGTCCCGAGAAACTCGAGATAATACACCTCAATGCAATTTCTATGATGGAGCGAAACAGAGGGGCTTCGAGAAGATGCGCCGAGGCGATTGCACAGGTAATGGCGGGGCATGGGTCATGCCCCATGCTCCTCACTAGCCCCCAACCCCCAACCCCCAACC